>CBJKNR010000172.1:0-7465 GCA_966417555.1 uncultured Sphingopyxis sp. | reverse complement strand
TATGCACCGACGGGCGCAGCCAGCGCCGCCACGGGCGCGCCGCGAACAACCGCACCGTCGCGTCGGCGGGGCACCCATCGTCCCGCGGGTAGCCGGCATAGAGGCGTTCGAGCGCGGCGACCGGTTCGACCCAGTCGCTGCCGATTCGGAATTGCACCGGGCCGACGGCAATGCGCGTGCTGTGCCTCACGCGCGCTCCACCAGCCCCATCGCCGCGAGTTCGGCGAGCCGCTCGGCCAGGATCGGGCGCGCGTCGCCCTCGCTGTCGAAATCGAACGATGCGGCAAGGCGCGCGGCCAAGGCGGCCGAATTGCACGCTTCCTCGCCCATCGCTTCCAATATTTCGGGCATCGGCGACACGACGAGATGCGTCTGCATCGAGCGCCGGTCGAAAATCGCGGTCAGCCCGCCCAGCGCCTCGATACGCAGCGCGCCCGCCGGCGCGGCGCGATAGGCGCGATCAGTCATAGGTTTCGGCGGCGGCGGTCAGCTTTGCAAGGATGGCCATCAGCGTCGCGCGCTCGCCTGCGCTGATATTCGATTCGAGCCGCGCCTCGCTCGCGAGCGCCGCGGGAACGATCACGTCATAGAGCGAGCGCCCGGTTTCGGTGAGCTCGAGATGATGCGACCGCCCGTCGGCCTCGTGCGCCTGCCGCGCGATCAGCTGGCGGTCGGCGAGCACCTTGGCGGCGCGGTTGACGGTGACCTTGTCCATGCGCGTCGCCTGAACCAGTTCGCGCTGCGTCTTCGGCTGCCCTTCGCCGAGCACCGCCATCAGCCGCCACTCGGGAATCTTCAGCCCGAAGCGATTCTCATATTCGGCGGCGATCCGGCTCGACAGGGCATTGGATGCGATCGACAGGCGGTACGGCAGGAAATTGTCGAGATTCAGCTTCTTCGCGGCCATGCCTTGTCTATCCCCACAGTCCGTAACCCCGGCAGATCCATCCTATCGCCTGTTTCCGGCCTGTGAAGGGCGGACGTCGTGAAAATCAGAAAGAAAGGCGCGCACCGACCCACAGCGTCCGCGGCGTCGCGCGCTCGACGATCCCCGACGAGGAGATCGCGACGGGGACGAGTTCGTCGAACAGATTTTCGCCGCGCGCCTCGATGCTGATCGCGTCGCTGAACCGCCACGACAGCCCCGCGTCGAGCGTCAGCGCGTCGCCCAGCGCGAGCAGTCCCAGATCGTCCTCATTCTGCTTGCCGATATAGCGCAGGGTCGCAAAGCCGCCGAACGGACCTGCGGCATTGCTGCGCAGCGAGACGCTGCCGCCATGTTTCGCAATCTGTGCCGGGCGGCGGCCGTCGAGCGCCGCCGCGCCGCCCGAGGCATCGACCTCGGCATCGGTGAAGGCCCAGGTCGCGCGCAGCGTCGCCGGCCCGACCCGCTGTTCGGCGCTGACTTCGACCCCCTTGCTGTCGATCGCGTCGAGATTCTGCCGCTGGTTGAGGTTCGGCGCGAGCGTGACATTGGCGATCGCATTGGTGAGATGATTGGCAAAGAGCGTCACGGACAATTTCGTGTCGCCGCTCTCCCAATCCGCCCCGACCTCGCCGCCCCAAAGGCGCTCGGGCTTCAGCCTCTCGTTCGCGGTCGTGACCTCGGCGCCGACGCGGAACGGGCGATAGAGCTCGTTGAGCGTCGGCAGACGCCAGCCGCGATAGCCCGCGGCGCGCAGTGCGAAACTGTCCGACGTCCAGCGCACGCCCGCACGACCACTGCCTTCCCAGCCCTGCCGCGCCACGAAACGCAAATTGGCGATGACCGGCCCCGCAATATTGCGTTCGAGCCGATAGCCCTCGCCGAGCCACCAGCGATCGACGCGGCCGCTCAATGTCCAGAGGAAGCCATCGTCCGGATCGCCCGACGTCCACTCGACGAATGCCCCCACCGTATCGCTGGTGCCGCCCGCGATGCGGTGGCGGCCCGGAACGACGCCGCTGAAGAAGAAATCTTCCTCGGTGCGTCCCACCGTCCGGCGCCAATCGGCACCAACACGCAGCGGATTCGATCCATCGAACGCCGGGCGCAATTCGAGCCGTGCGCCAAGGCCGGTCGCGGGCACGCGCTGAAACAGCGCCGGAGCGACGCTGTTCCGACCTGCCGCGACGCTGGCGAAGCCGCTCTCGAAATCGCGAAGCTGGACATAGCCGAGCGCGAGCCACTGGGTCGCGCCGGCGGGGTCGTGGACGAAGCGCAGGCTCGCATCGACACCATCGAATTTGCTTTGAGTAAAATCGGTCCCGCGGTCACGCCGGTCGGAAAAACCACGCAGGCTCGCCTCGATCCGGCTGTCGTCACCGGCATCGAAGCGCAGACGCAGACCAAGCCCGCCCTGCTCATAAGGCGCAGCCCGGTCGACCGCGCCACGCTGCCCCTCCGCGACCGGCACAAAACCATCGCCGCGGCTGTAACGGCCGTCCACTGCAATCTGCCCGCCGCCAATCTTGCTCCCGACCGATGCCGAGGCGTCCCAGCCGTCACGGCTGCCATAGGCGAGGCTCGCTTCGGCACCGTCGGTCATCGTCGAATAGAGGCCAATCGTGCCCGCCAGCGCGCCCGGCCCATCGGCGCCGCTGCCGCCACCGCGCGTCACAGCGATGCCGCCCAAGTTGATCGCGTCATAGGCGCTCCATGCGACCCAGCCGCCAAAGGGGTCGGCCTGCGGCACGCCGTCGAGCGTCACAAGCGCGCGCGCCGACGCATTGCCGCCAAGGCCGCGCAGCGTGACGCCCTGGCTCGTCGGGTGCGCCGAACGACCGTCGGAACGGCGGAACTGGACGATGCCTGCTTCGTCGCGGAGTCGGTTTTCGATGCGGGCGCCCAATCCCTGTTCGGGATAAGCGATAAGGCTGGATCCTTGCACGGCATCGCTGTCGGCTGGCCGAAGGACGCCGCTCCCCCGGACAACGATGATTTCGGTCGGAATCCGCGGAACCCAGAAGCTGCAGCAGCCGCCGTCGAATTCCGGCTCCTCCTCCCCGGTTTGCGCCGTCTGCGCCATCACAGCCGCCGGCAACGTCAGCGCAGCAACCCCCACGAGCAGCCGGATCACGCCGGCTTCACCGCGTCGGGATGCGCTTTCCGGAAAGCCTCAAGCTCCATGCACGCGGCGTCGATTTCGATCAGCCGCGGAAAGGCGTCGAGCGGCACCTCGAAGCGCCGCGCATTATAGATTTGCGGCACGAGGCAGCAGTCGGCGATCCCCGGCGTATCGCCGCCGAGATATTTGCCCTCGCCCGCCATCGCCTCCAATGCCTCGAACCCCTGCGTGATCCACGTCGCGATCCAGCGGTCCCTGGTCTGCTCGTTGAGTCCCAAGTCCCGCTTCAGATATTTGAGCACGCGCAAATTGTTGAGCGGGTGGATATCGCTCGCGATCACCTGCGCGCGCGCGAGCGCGATCGCGCGCGGCATCGCCTCTTGAGGGATCAGCCGCGGTTCGGGATAGGCGCGGTCGAGCCAGTCGATGATCGCCATGCTCTGGATGATCGGCTCGCCATCGACCACCAGCATCGGCACGAAGCCCTGCGCGTTGAGCTCGAGATAGGCGTCGCTGCGCTGTTCGCCCGCGATCAGGCTGATCTCGACGCGCTCATAGCCGAGCCCTTTCAGGTTCAGCGCGATGCGGACGCGAAAGCTGGCCGAGGAGCGGAAATAGTCGTGGAGGACGAGGGAGGTCATGGAAGGACCTAGGGTCAACCGAAGGATTTTGGCAAGTGGCCGAAAGCCAAAACTCCGTCATTGCGAGCGGAGCGAAGCAATCCAGAGCGGTTTAATGCACGCCCTGGATTGCTTCGCTCCGCTCGCAATGACGAGGTAAGTTGACATTGCTCCATTATCCCTTCGGCATCTCCGCAATCCATTGCCGCAGCAGTGCCGCGCCCTCCTTGTGCACCGTCGAGCGCCCGACCTCGGGCATCGCGATGCCGGGGTCGGTGCTTTCAAGACGATAGATCAGGAAACTATGGTCGGGGTCGCCCGGCGCGATCGCGAAATCCATCCCGCCGCTTCCCCGCCCCGCCGCGGTCGGCCGCTTGCCGATGCCGTAATTCACGCCCGCGGGATCGTCGGTCCAGCGCAGGAACAGCCCGCTGTTCGACGCGCTGCCCGCGGGATTGTGGCAATGTGCGCAATTGACGTCGAGATAGGCGCGGGCGCGGTCGGCGACGCTGCCCGCCCCGGGGTCGTCCCACTGCGGCATCGTGGGCTTGAGCGCCGCCGGGTTGTCGAAATAAAGGCGGCGCAGCTTGTCCGAGGCCGCGGGGTCGGGAATGAAATTCCGCGCCTTCGGCCCGATCGGCACGATCTCGCCCTTCAGGCTGTGGCATTCCTTGCACTGGTTCTTGTTGGGCACCGCATAGCGGATGCTGTGCATCTCGCCGTCGGGGCTTTTGAAGCTCACCGACACGCGCCGCCCGCCGAGCGCCAGTGTCGCATCCTTGCCGTCGGCGTCCCAGATATAGGGCAGCGCGATCCAGCCCGACGCACGCCGGATCAACAGCCGCGTCTCGACCGGACGGCCACCGTTGACGTCGCTCCAGCCGAAGCTTTTGACCAGCACCGTCCCGACCGGAAAGTCGATGATGCCGTCGGCGGCGACCTTCGCCTTCTTGCCCGCCGGGATCGAAATGAAGCGATGCTTGTCGGTATAGTCGCTGAACAGCGGCGCGCGCAGCGTATAGCCGAGGCCGGTCGAAGGCATTTTCGGATCGTTCCCGCGGAACAGCCCGAACGCCGACAGTTTCGGCGGCATCGCGTCGCTCTCGACCAGCGCCTGATCGACGCCCGGCGGCACCACGGCCGCCCCGCCGCTCGCACACAGCAGCGCCGCGGCCAGCGCGGCGAAAACGCGTTTCACTTGACCTTCGCCTCCATGCTCTCGGGCAGCTTGATCGCCGGCAGCGCCGCGGGCGGCGTGCCCTTCGCCAAATCGGCGGGCGACGGCTTCGCCGCGCTCTGCGGCGTCTTCACATCGGGCAGGTTCAGCGACAGCACGCCCACCTTGTCGAGCACGACCGCATCGCCCGCGCCGTCCCACAACACCGGCGGGATCGCCCCACCCATCGCCGCCGCAATCTGGTCGCCGCCGGGGAATTTGGGCGCATAGCCCGCCTTGCCATGCTGGTTGCCACGCACGACGATCGCCTTCGGCAGCGGCTGATATTTCGGGTCCTTGTGCTCGTAGCGATAGCCGACGATCATCACATTGGCGGTGCCGTTCTGGTCAAAGACATTGTCGAAAATCTCGACATTGCGGTTCGCCATGATCAGCACCCCGGTGCCTGTCGGTACGCTCGCGACGATATTGCCCTTGGGCGCAAAGTTCGGCGTGCTGTTGTCGTTCACGACATTTTCGAAGACGCGGACATTATGCCCGCCCTGCATCGGCAGGCTCGGCAGGTCGAACACGAGGATGCCGCCGGTATTCTTCGTCGCGACATTGTCGTGGACATCGGCGTCATAGCTGTTCTCGATCTCGATCCCCGCGACATTTTCGGTCGCGATCGATTCGCGGACGACGATATTCTTCGACTGGCCCACGTAAATGCCTGCGTCCGATGCGCCGCGGACATAGACGCTGTCGATCAGCACGTCGCTGCTCTCGACCGGATAGATGCCATAGGCGCCGTTGGTTTCCTTCGGCCCTGCGGTCCATTCGACGCGCAGCTTGTGATAGACGATGCGGTCGGCGCCCTTCGACTTGATCCCGTCGCCCTTGGTATTGAGTACCGCGAAGTCGGTAAGAAACACATCGTCGGAGGTGACGAGCAGTCCCTCGCCCGCGCCCTGCTGCCCGGTGAAGTCGAGGATCGAACCGCCCTCGCCCGCCCCGGCGCCGCGCACGGTCACATTCGCGACGTCGAGCGACAGCCCGTCGGTCAGTTTCCAGACGCCCGCACCCAGCTGCACCGTATCGCCCGGCTGCGCGAGAATCAGCGCTTCCTGCAGCTTTTCGTTGGCGTCGGGCGTTGCTGCACTGACGCTGATCACTTCCGCTGCCGCCGGTTGGGCGGCAAGGGCCGCCACGATGCAAAGCGCTGCCGCGTGGTATCCGAGGCCATGGAATCGCATATGTCTCTCCCCATATTTTCGGGGAGCATGGTACAAGACTTGACGCATGCCAAGCGATGTTGCTGACATATGTGTAGCTAACCGGGGAGAGGTCGCTTGATTCACAGATTTGCGTGGGCGCTTGCCGCCTTCATTGTCATTCCTTCATCGGCGGCGGCGCCCGCCTCGCTGTCGGGGCGCTGGAAGACCGACGACGGAAAGGGCATCGTGGCGATGGCACCGTGCGGCACCAGGATGTGCGGCCGGATCGCCGAGCTTCTGATCAGGGAGCCCAAAGGCGGCCAGCGCGACGAGCGCAACCCCGACAAGGCGAAACGCGGCCGCATGGTCGAAGGGCTGCAGATCTACTGGGATCTCGTGCCCCATGGCGACGGCTGGAAGGGCGAAGGCTATAGCCCCGAGGACGGCCGCTACTACAAGGCGCATTTGCGCGTGCGCGGCAACAGGCTGACGATGAAGGGCTGCGTCGCGGTGTTCTGCCGCACGGTCACCTGGACGCGCGTGGCGTGATAATCCCCTTCCCGCTTGCGGGAGGGGTTAGGGAGGGTCTGTTCGGCTCAAGAATGGGCGGCGGGCAACATGCCCTCCCCCGACCCCTCCCGCAAGCGGGAGGGGAGAATATTCACTCCTCGCCCAAGATCCAGTCGACCCCCGCCGCGACGTGGATGCGCGTCGTGTCGTAGATCGGCAGCACATTGGCATCGGTATCGACGAGCATCACCAGCTCGGTGCAGGCGAGCACGATCGCCTGGATATCCTGCTTCGCAATGTCGGTGATGAAGGTCTTCATGGTCCGGCGCGAGCTTTCGTTCACCTTGCCGAGCATCAGCTCCTCGTAGATGATCCGGTCGATCTCGTCGGCGCGGCTCGTGTCATAGGGGGCGAGCGTCAGCCCGTGGCGGACAAGCCGCTGGCGGAACCAGGGTTCGGTCATCACGTTGCGCGTGCCGATGACCGCGGCCGACTTGATCCCGTCGGCCTTCATCTTCTCGCCGGTTTCGTCGACGATATGCAGGATCGGGATCGCGATCGACGCGGCGATGTCCTCGACGACCTTGTGCATCGAATTGGCCGCGATCATCAGCGCGGTCGCACCCGCTGCCTCGAGCCGCTGCGCCGAGGCGATGAGCACCTCCTTCGCATGCGCCCATTGCTCGGGCGTCGTGATGCGCGACAGCTCGCAATAGTTCAGGCTCTCCATCAGGATCGGCGCCGAACAGGCGGTACCGAGGCGCTTTTGCACGCCCTTGTTGAGATGGCGGTAATAAAGCTCGGTCGACGCCCAGCTCATTCCCCCGATCAGGCCGATTTTGCGCATTATGAAATTCACCCCTTTGTCGTCATCCCGGGGAAGGACGGGAGCTCAAAGTCGAGTTCTGAGGCAAG
>CBJKNR010000171.1:0-7466 GCA_966417555.1 uncultured Sphingopyxis sp. | reverse complement strand
GTCGCTCGCGGCAGGGACGCAGCTCGATTTCGAGTTCGGCCAGGCCGGGGTCGCGGGCGGTGCACTCAACGATCTCGTCAACGTCGGCGGCAACCTCGTCCTCGACGGGGTGCTCAACGTCGGCGTCCCGGCGGGCGGCGCATTCGACGTCGGCATCTATCGCATGTTCAACTATGGCGGCACGCTGACGAACAATGGCGTGACCTTCGGCACCATGCCGACGGGCGCCAATGCCGCTATCCAGACTTCGGTCGCGGGGCAGGTCAATCTGGTCAACTCGGGCGGGCTAACCCTGAACTTCTGGGATGGCGCGGCCGGGCCGAAGGTCGACGGCGTAATCAACGGCGGCAACGGCGTGTGGCAGAGCAGCGCGGGCAACAGCAACTGGACCGATGCGACGGGCAATCTCAGCGCTCCGTATGCCAATGGCGGCTTTGCGATCTTCGGCGGCACGGCGGGCACGGTCACGGTCGATAACGGCCCGGGCGCCGTGTCGGCCACCGGCATGCAGTTTGCGACGAACGGCTATGTCGTTACCGGCGACGCCGTGACGCTCGACGGGGCGCAAGCGACGATCCGCGTCGGCGACGGCAGCACGGCGGGCGCGGGCTTCACCGCGACGGTCAATTCGGCGCTCACCGGGACGGCGCAGTTGGTCAAGACCGACGCCGGGACGCTCGTCCTCGGCGGCACGAACAGCTATACGGGCGGCACGCAGATCGTCGGCGGCACGCTCCGCATCTCGAACGACGCGAACCTAGGCGCGGCAAGCGGCGACGTGACGCTCGACGGCGGCACACTCGAAACGAGCGCGAACATCACGAGCGCGCGCGGTATCGTCGTTGCCGGCGGCGGCACGATCGCGACCGCCGCTAACACGGTCTTTACCTACAACGGCCTGTTCTCGGGTACGGGCGGGTTGACCAAAAATAGCGCGGGCACCCTGCTCGTTACCGCCGACAGCAGCGCTTTCGGTGGAAGCACGACGGTCGCCGGTGGCACGCTCGCTGTTCAGGGAAGCTTGGGCGGTGCGGTCAGCGTCGGCGCGGCGGGCCGTGTCGAAGGCGCGGGCCGCGTTGGCAGCCTCGTCAACGCCGGCGTCGTCGCACCGGGCAGCGGCATCGGGTCGCTGACCGTCGCAGGCGACTATACCGGCAATGGCGGCGTGCTCGAGATCGAGGCCGCACTCGGCGGCGACGCCTCGGCCGCCGATCGTCTGATCGTGAACGGTGCCACCTCGGGCAATACGCGGGTCACGGTGATCAACCGTGGCGGCCTCGGCGACCAGACGGTCGAGGGAATCAAGATCGTCGACGTCGTGGGCGCATCGAACGGCAGCTTCACGCTCGAGGGCGACTATCTGTTCGACGGCGAACAGGCGGTGGTCGTGGGCGCTTATGGCTATCGCCTTTACAAGAATGGCGTTTCGACGCCACAGGACGGCGACTGGTATCTCCGCTCCGCTCTTCTGGCCGGCGAGAATCCGGAAGGTCCGCTCTATCAACCGGGCGTTCCGGTCTATGAGGCCTATGTCGGTGCGCTGCAATCGCTCAACCGACTGCCGACCCTGCAACAGCGTGTGGGCAACCGGTCATGGGCCGCTTCGCCGATTGCCGGTGTGGGCCTCTGGGGCCGGTTCGAATCCGAACGCCAGCGCCCGGACGCGCTCGTTTCGACGAGCGGCGCCGACCGCAAGGTCGACCAGTGGCAGGCCCAGCTCGGGCTCGATGCAGTGCTGGCACAGCGCAGCGACGGCGCGGCGCTCGTCGGCGGACTGACCGCGCATTATGGCAAGGCGGATAGCGCCGTGACGTCGATCTTTGGCGATGGCCTGATAGACACGCAGGGCTATGGCGTCGGCGCGACGATGACCTGGTACGGGCCGAAGGGCTTTTACGTCGACGGGCAGGTCAAGCTCAGCTGGTTCGACAGCGACCTCGAATCGAACATTCTTGGATCGCTTGCTCGCGGCAACAAGGGCGACGGGCAGGCGTTCAGCGTCGAACTCGGCAAGCAGGCCTCGATCGCCAGCAACCTCAGCATCACGCCGCAGGTTCAGATGAGCTATGCCAAGGTCGATTTCGACCGCTTCGCGGATCCGTCGGCGACCGCGGTGTCGGTCGCGAAGGGCGAAAGCCTGAAGACGCGGTGGGGCCTGGCCATCGATCACCAGACGAGCTGGAAGGGCCGGTCGGGCGATACCCGCCGCACCCGCGTCTATACCGTGATGAACCTCAGCTACGAATGGCTTGACGGCGCTGCGGCCGACGTGTCGGGAACGCCGATCGTCAATCGCGACCACCGCCTGTCGGGCGAGCTGGGGCTCGGCGGCAGCTACAGCTGGGGCGACGACCGCTTCACCCTCTACACCGAAGTGTCGGGCGATACGGCGATCGCCGACTTCGGTGCAGGCTATAATCTGAAGGGCACGGCGGGCTTCCGGGTGCGGTTTTGATCGCCGTCGAAATGATGCGGGAAAGCGGGGAAGCTTTTCCAAGATTGTGAGGGCGTCAGGCTAATTCAGGTCTGACGTCCGCTTCTTGCAATTTGTCGCCAAAAGCTGACTGGCAGCAAACGGCCAGCAGCCGCTACTCTGGAGCATCTCGCTTGCACCGAGGGGGTCGGAAAATGGCCAAGCCCAGCAGCGCAAGCACCGAAGGACTGATGTGCGGGTGGGCGATATCAACCAGTCGAAGCTCATCGTCCCAAAAACAGGAAGGCGGCGGCAAGTGCGGCGATCAGGGCGCCGCGCGCGATCAGGCCGTTGCGCAGCGAATGACCTTCGAGATGGGATTGCAAATCGGGCGGGATTGGCATCGGCAGCGTTGCCGACACATCCGCTCCGCCCGTGTTCCCGACAGGAATCCAGCCAGCAAGGTGAAAGGGGCCCGCCCCGATCAACCGGACGAGTTGCCCACACGCTTCCCTGGCGTCCGACTGCTTGAGCGCGAGCCGCAACATCTGAAAATGCGTTTTCAGGTGCGAGACATACCAGCGCTGTCCGAGAATATGGGCCCGTTCCAGATGGTGCTTGGCAAGGGCAAGATCGCCCTTTTCCTCGGCCGATCGCGCATATCCCATTTCCCCGGCAAAGGCAGCCTCGATACCCGGTTTCATGATAAACCTCTCCCCCAGCGGCGACGCAGCGCTACCTCCGCTACTACCTGTCGAACGACCGCCTCTGCGGACGGTGCATTGCGCATATCAATTTAAGCACGAGGCGGCAGTGCTTGTGTCGCAGCTGCGCAATGCCCGCGAGCCGGCCAAACAAAGGGTTTCGACGTGGCGTCCGTTCGTCAAGGGTGCTTGCTCACTCCCCGATCTAGCGCCGGCCGCCGCCGCGAAGCTTTTGCTCATAGAGGCGGATCTTCCCATCAAGCCAACGATCAGCAGGCGCTTTGCCAAACTTCCTGGCCCTGCGATTATATTCCGGCATCAGCGATCGCCGATATGCCCTGCTGGCGGTTGCACGGCTTGGCGTGGTCTTTTTTTCACTATCGCTCCTGTGCCGCATGACTTGCGAATGCGTATAGGATCCGACGCCGTCGACCATCGGCAACGAGGCTCCCGCAGACGCGGAGAGCATCAGCGAGCTGCCGGCGAGGCAAAAGGCAAGGAATAGGTGTTTCATCGGATATCTCCTGCGTCGGACAGCCGCAGCGAAGGACGGGCAACCGGCCTTCGTGCGCTGGCGTTGGCCTTGTTATTTCGAGTCTTTCCCAAAATCTGTGATCTTGAGCATAGATTGGCTTTGGTCCGATTTTATAATGCGAACAGTGACATGGTCACCTAGACCGGCCGCGCACCGAATTTGCGGCGATACCGCTTGGTTGAGGAGTTTTCATGTTTTCCCTGTTACCTGTAGCGCTGTCCCTCGCTGCGGCCACGGCCGCCACGAGTGGCACGACATTCTGCAAGCCGGCGGAGACGCCCATTTTCTCATGTGATCTTGGCAGGAAGCAGGTGTCGGTTTGCGCGAGCGATCGCCTTCTGACCTATCGTTACGGCATACCGGGCAAGGCGCCCGAAATGCAGATCAGCAGCGACGGTAAGGACGGCCGTGTTCACAGCGATGTCGTCGTCGGCGGCGGTGGCGGTCAGCAGGCCAGCCTGCGCTTCAGCAACGGAAATACACATTACATCATATTCAGCGGATATGCGGGCAACCTGACCGACAGTCCGGGCAAGCAATGGTCGGGCCTCGACGTGCTGAAAGGCACGGCGTCGACAAGCAACAGGCAGTGCAACGCCAGGAAGCTCATCCCGCTTGCCTCCTCGGCCATCCCGTCCTTCGTTCCGGCGGACGAGGAAAATGGCCCGTTCAGCGGCTGGCGCTGAGCTGGACGGAGTTTCAATGGCGCGGGTTTCGGGCTGGATCGCAGAACGCTCCGCACAAACAATCGGGACATGAGATGAAAGCAGCTTTTCGCATCCTATCGCCGGTCTGCCTCGCGGCAGCAATTTTCCTGATGTCCGGCAAGGCCGCGGCACAAACCAGCTATCCCTGCAACGGATCGCCCGGTGAAAGGCAGGTCGGAATGGCCGGCGGCTCGCCCGGCCTCGCGCCTTTTCCGATCTGCGTCGCGGGTCCCGCTTCCGGCGGCAACGCATCGACGTACGGCGCGAGTGTTGCCACGGCATCGTCCTATGATCGGGAGCTGGACGCGATGGTGCGCCATGTCATGGCGCGGCAGAAACTGCTCGCCGCCGAGCAGGCACACGCCGCCGCGATCGACGAGAAAATGGCGCGTGACCCGGCGTTCCGGCGAATGCACCTCGGCGCCTGGGATTTCTTTCAGGCCGATCCGGGGGCGAAGCCCGGCGAAACCTGCACCGCGGTCTGGATGAAGCAGGGCGAGCTGGTAGCCATCTCGGGCCCCGGTCCCGATTATGACGGCGGCATGCTGACCTTCTGGAGCAACGATATTCCGCAGCCCGCCGATATGCGAACGATCACGGTCACGATGAGACAATCGCGCTACCCTGCCCAGACGGTGAAGGCGGTGAACTATACGATGCCGGGTCAGTCGTTCGGTGCGATCTCGCTGACCGTTCCCGATATCGACAGGGCGATCGATACGATGCTCGACGTCGAGCAGTTCGAAATCCTTATCGACGGCAAACGCGTCTCCAACATTGGATGGAGCGGCGGAAACGAGGCACGCGGCCGACTGCGCGAATGTGTTCATCCAGGCTAGCGAGCGGGTTGCTGTCGGAATCGAAGCTGGCCGCGGCGATGGCGGCCTATATCTTGGGCAGATGCTTGTCGGCGCGGTATTGCGACCAAAGACAAAGGAGGCATCCGATGATCTGGAATTTCACGCTGCTCACGGCAATCGCCTTGGCAGACCCTGCTGATACGCAAGCGTCAGCTCAAGAAGCTCCTCCCGCCGAAGCGCCTGACCGGATTTCCTATACAGGGACCGGCAATGGCTGGACCGGCGGGCGCACCGAGTGGTGGATCGATCGTTCGGGGCGCGGATCCTATCGCACGACCATCCGCCAACCGATGGGCGGCAGCTTTGATGCCGGACCCCGGGGCTTCGAGCGCATCCGGGCGATATTGCAGCCACTGGAGGGCGTGCGTAAACTGCCTTGCGATGGTGCGGTCACGGACCAGGGGACGGGCGTGCTCAACTGGCGACGAGCCGGACGAGAAACAGCATTGCGCTTCGATTTCGGCTGCAATTTCCGCCAGCCCGATACCGCCCGTGAGCGATTGAGTGAGGCGAGCGAGCAGGTGGAGGAATGGGCCCGGCCAAAATAACGTGGCGGCTTCCTCTCCCGTTCTTGCGCGTAGAGTTCGGATTTTTCCCGGCTATCAGGGCTGCGGCGTCACACTCCAGCTTGGCAGGACCTCCGAGGTAGCGTCGGCTTTCCGCGAAGCGAAGCTAAAAGCGGACGGTCTCCCAACGGCCAAGAGACGATTTGTCGAAAGAGAACCGCCCGCCCGATCGACATCGGACGGGCATAAGATGAAGAGCCGGGTTAATTGAAAGGCAGAGCGCTCCAAGGTCGCATGGCCCGGCTATCGCCTTAGGCGGGTCGCTATTTCACTATTTCAGTCCTGCAGGCGAGGGCGTGTGCGGCTCGGCCGCGTTGCCGGTCATGCATCATGCATCTTCGCGCGCGGACCGGGGTGGCGGCGCCGCTCGATCGCTCGCATAGATGTTCGCTGCCGGGCTTTCCAGATGGGCTTCCAGCAGGTCGAAGATGGAGGAATCTTCTTCCGCATCGAACTTGCGCGCGAAAAGGTCAGGACTCAGCGTCAGCCGCAACGCGTCGGCCGTGACGAAGGTGCGAGGCCGCAATTTGATGTCGCCATCGGGAACCCAGTCGATCGTGCGCAAGTCGTCGTTCACGACCTCGCCAAGCCCGCGGCTGTTCATCAGCAGCGTTTGGAAAAAGGCTTCGTCCGGGATGAAACTGCGCCGGTAGAATATCTTGAATCGCTCAGCGCTCGGATGATGGACCGCGAAATGGCAGAAGCTGCGCGTCACGGCCTTCCACTGGGTGCCGATATAGGGCGTCGCGTCCTTCAGGAAAGCGCGGGGGAGGTGTGTCCGAAACATGCGTCCCAGTGCTTCGACGAATATATGGCTGACGCGGTCCATGGTATCGGGCCGCATTTTCCGCTGGTCGAGAGCGCGGATAAACTGGCGGCGGGGATGGGCGCGCAGGAAGGACCGGATATAGGCTTGGGACTTCAGCGGAAAATCCTGTCCGCTGAGGTTGATGTAGTGAGTCCATTTGCGGTTCATCTTCAGCAGCTGCTTCATTCCGCGCAGTTCCGCGTCGACGAGGCTGTAGCCGCCCCAAAGCGCTTGCTTCGATTCGATCATCGCAACGCCTTCGTAGGGCTTTAGGAAAGCAGCGATGTCTGCAGTAAAATCGGGTCCTGAGCCTTTGTCGACATGGATCACATAGCTGTTTCCGGGGGCGTAGATCGCCCGAAACATCCGTTTGAACTGTTCGGGAAAGCGGTGAAGGAGAATGAAATAGCCGATCATGAGAGCATGCCTTTCGGATCGCCGATCCGGGCTGTCAGCTCACCGGAATCGCGATCCATTTCCTGTCCCGGAAAACCCAACCAAAGTCATTTTGATCGATAGGAGACAATGCCCGACAGGTGGCCGGCCGCGTTGCGCCGCGGCGTGGTCCAGTGGCATAGAGACGATATGGGTGATCGCGGTTCCAATGTAAGTGGCCGGCTCAACTAATATGCTTTGCTACTGCGACTGGAAATCGACCGTCCGCGATCGGTCGGTCATAAAGCCTGTCGCTCCCATGATCACACTCGAATTGCTGTTAGCCGAGATTATGAGGCAAGCCGCCCGGTAAGCGGGTTGAGCGCGGTATGACGGCTATCGCGGCGTCAGACCGGCACGCCGTGCCGGACGCGCGATCCTGGCGCGGATGTCGGTCAGTTTTTATCTTTCGGCTTGGCCGTCAGCTTCACAGCAGAA
>CBJKNR010000170.1:0-7534 GCA_966417555.1 uncultured Sphingopyxis sp. | reverse complement strand
CTTGAGGTCGGTGACGTCGCGGCGGATGTTCGAGTCGAGGCGTTCCTTTGCCTCGGTGTAGAGGCGCGACTGGATATCCTCGAGCGTCGAGACCGCAGCTGCGACGAAATCGCCCTTCGCAACGAAGGCCGAGTTGAGCTTGCCGTCGTCCTTGTAGAGCCGGTCGCGGCGGATCACTGCGACATTGCCGCCCGCGACGTCGCGCGGACCGACCTCGACGATGACCGGCGCACCCTTCTTCACCCAGCCCCAGCGCTTGGTCTGCGCCTTGTTCGCACCGGCGTCGAGCAGGACGCGCACGGGCTCACGGAAGGCGTTGAGCGCCTTCAGCTGCGTTTCGAGGTCGCGGCAATAATCGAGGATCGCGCTATCCTCCTCATTGTCGCGCAACATGGGAATGATGACGATCTGGTGCGGCGCAATGCGCGGCGGGCAGCGGAGGCCGTCGTCGTCGCCGTGCGTCATGATGACGCCGCCAATCATGCGCGTCGTCGTCCCCCAGCTCGTCGTGTGGCAGAGGCTGTGGCCGCCTTCCCTGTCCTGGTAACGGATGCCCGCAGCTTCGGCGAAACCAGTGCCGAGATAATGCGAGGTGCCGGCCTGCAGCGCCTTGCCGTCCTGCATCATCGCCTCGATCGAATAGGTCGCGACCGCGCCGGGGAAGCGTTCATGCTCGGGCTTTTCGCCCGCGACCACCGGCATCGCGAGGACGTTTTCGGCGAAGCTGCGATACATTTCGAGCGCGCGTAGCGTCTCCTTCATCGCATCGTCGCGGTCAGCGTGCGCGGTATGCCCCTCCTGCCACAGGAATTCGGCGGTGCGCAGGAACATGCGCGTGCGCATTTCCCAGCGCACGACGTTCGCCCACTGGTTGACCTTCAGCGGCAGGTCGCGCCAGCTCTGGACCCAGCGGCTCATCGCGGCACCGATGATCGTTTCCGATGTCGGCCGGACGATCAGCGGCTCCTCGAGCTTCGCTTCGGGATCGGGGATGAGCTTGCCCTTGCCGTCGGCGATCAGGCGGTGATGGGTGACGACCGCCATTTCCTTTGCGAAACCATCGACATGATCGGCTTCCTTCTCAAAGAAGCTCAGGGGAATGAAGAGCGGGAAATAGGCGTTCTGGACGCCGGCATCCTTGATTTCGGCGTCCATGACCTTCTGGATGCGTTCCCAGATGCCATAGCCCCACGGCTTGATGACCATACAGCCGCGCACGCCCGATTCCTCGGCGAGGTCGGCTTCGGCAATGACGTCCTGATACCAGGCCGCGAAGTCGGCCTGACGGGTTACGCTGAGCGCATGCTTTATCATCTGTCCTGTTTTCTGTGCTTTGGGGCGGGAGAGCGGCCCCGGATTATTTTCTGGCGAGCTCGGCCCTGAGCTCGGCGATTTCGGCCTTGAGCGACGCAATCTCGGCATCCTTCGACTTGTTTCCGGCGACGCCTGGCATGAAAGCGCCCGCGGCCTGCTGGAACATCTCGAGGTTGCGCCGGGTCAGTTCGGCGAGCGGATTCGATCCCAGCGCGCCTTCGAAGGCGGCGCGGACGTCCTGCTGATTCTTTCGGAAGGTCGCCATCGACGCCTCGAGATATTGCGGCACCATCGACTGCATCTTGTCACCGTACAAGCCGATCAGCTGGCGCAGGAAATTGACCGGAAGCAGCGTTTCGCCCTTCGTTTCGGTGTCCATGATGATCTGCGTCAGCACATTGTGCGTGATATCCTCGCCGCTCTTGGCATCGACAACGCGGAAATCGCGCCCGTCGCGGACCATCGCGCCCAGATCGTCGAGCGTGATGTAGCAGCTGCGTTCCGTATCATAGAGCCGTCGGTTGGCGTATTTCTTGATGGTGACGACGTCGTCTTCAGCCTTACCCTTGGAATTCGCCATTATGACCTCGGCTCCCTGCACTCCGGTGTCGGCGACCACGCCGTCCGGATCGGCACCCTCGCATTAGCATCAATTTATGATGCGTCGCAACATGTGCAGGTTCGACGATTGCCGGGCCACGGTGATTCGCCAATCTCGCGGATCAATATCAGCGTCGACGAAGCGCCCCCTCCCCGCGACGACCGGATTGCAGCCTGTCGCTTGCCAGGAAGCCTCAGCGCAATATCGTTTCAACGGAAACCATAAAGACGGAATTTTTTGAGCGTATGCTACGCCCATTGGAGACGGTTCATTTCATTGCCTTGCACTATGATTCCAACTCTACCGATGCGGGGGCGCGGCTCGCCTGTGGCGAAAATGACACACTGCGACATCGGAGTCTTCCGACTGTCAGAAAATCTACATCAAAAGCTTGTGCGGCGGAAAATTTGCGTCTTTTTAGGCGGCAATCCGTTCTCTCAATCTGCTTTCGAACGGTAACCGGGGAAAAATCATCATGAAGAAAACCAGCCTCTTGGTTCGGGGCTCCGCCCTGACTCTTGCCTTGTTCAGTGCCATGCCGGCGATGGCGCAAAGCGAAGCCACGCCCGCAGATGAAACGGCGGATGCCGCCAATCAGGGCACGATCGTCGTCACCGGGTCGCGCATCCGTCAGCCGAACCTTGAATCGACCGTTCCGATCACGACCGTGTCGGGTGAGGAATTCTTCGAAACCGGCCAGGTTTCGATCGGCGACGTCCTTAACGACCTGCCGCAGCTCCGCAGCACGCTCAGCCAGTCGAACGGCACGCGCTTCCTCGGCACCCGCGGCCTGAACCTGCTCGACCTTCGCGGCCTCGGCACGCAGCGCACGCTGGTTCTCGTGAACGGCCGCCGCCACGTCGCCGGCGACATCCTGTCGAACGGCGTGTCGACCGACATCAACACCATCCCCACCGACCTGATCGAGCGCGTCGACGTCCTGACGGGCGGCGCGTCGTCGATCTACGGCTCGGACGCTGTTGCCGGCGTGGTGAACTTCATCCTCAAGGATAATTACGACGGAATCCAGCTGCGCGCCCAGGGCGGCCTGAACCTCGATTACGGCGATGCCGGCAACCAGTATGTCTCGGCGCTGGTCGGCAAGAATTTCGCCGACGGTCGCGGCAACGTCGCGCTGAACGTCGAATACGCCCATCAGTCGCAGTATGCGGCCTCGGGGCGTGGCCGCAACATTCGCCAGAACAACAACTTCGTCGTCGTCGATACCGACTCCGCAACCGGCCCGACGCCGAACCGCGACGATGTGTTCGACCGGATCTTCTACGAAGACATCCGTTCGGCGACCATTTCGACGGGTGGCCAGCTCGGCTTCGCCAGCCCGACCGCGGCTTGCGGCCGCGACCCGCTGGGCACGGCCTATGCGTGTAACTTCCTGTTCCGTCCCGACGGCACGCTGGCTCCGCAGACGGGTACCCGCATCGGCCTCGGCCCGAACGGCAACTATGTCGGCGGCAACGGCTATTCGGGTCGCGAGGGTCGTCTGGTCACGCTGACGCCGACGCTCGAGCGTATCTCGGCGAACCTGCTCGCCCACTACGACATCTCCGAAGCTTTCGTACCCTTCATCGAAGCCAAGTATGTCAAGACGACGGCCGTCGGTTCGCAGAGCGGTCCCTTCTTCTCGCAGGGCACCACGCTGGGCCAACTCGATCCGCGCGAGCGTCCGCGTCTCGACAACCCGTTTCTGAATCCGCAGGCGCGCGCGATCATCGAACAGCAGCTCATCGCGGGCGGTGCGACCCCGACCGGTGCGACCCGTTTTGCCCTGCGCAAGAACTGGACCGAATTCGGTATCCGCGACGAAAAGCTCGAGCGCGAAACCTGGCGCGTCGTTGCCGGCCTGAAGGGCGACTTCAACGACGACTGGACCTATGAAATCTCGGGCAACTATGGCGAGTTCAAGGAAAGCAACGAGATCAAGGGCAACGTCAACGTCCAGCGTTACCTGCTGGGCATGGACAGTGTCCGCGACGGCAGCGGGAACATCGTTTGCCGTGCGTCGCTCGATCCGAACAACACCGCCGGCTACATGAGCCTCGATGGCCGCACGCTTGGTCAGCTCAACGCGATCGCCAATCCGACGGCTGACGAGATCTACATCCGTGACCGCCTGCGTTCGGACATCGCATCGTGCGTTCCGATCAATCCGTTCGGCGATGGCTCTTCGTCGGCAGCAGCGCGCCAGTATGTGAACCAGAACACGCAGGCAGAAGGCAAGATCACCCAGTTCGTGGCCTCGGGCTTCGTCGCAGGCGACCTCAGCCAGCTGTTCGAACTGCCGGGCGGCCCGATCGCCTTCTCGCTCGGTGCCGAATATCGTCGTGAGACCAACTATTACGATCTCGATGACGATACGCAGTTCGGTTACGCCTTCTACAACGCGATCCCGGAATTCCCGAAGTCGAAATTCTCGGTTAAGGAAGTCTTCGGCGAAGTCTCGATCCCGCTGCTCAAGGACATGCCGCTTGCGCATGCTCTGACGGTCAACGCATCGGGCCGTATCGCCGACTACAAGGGCGCGACGGGTACGGTTTACACCTATTCGACGGGCGTCGACTATTCGCCGATCGAAGACATCCGCTTCCGCGCCAGCTATGCGAAGTCGGTCCGTGCACCGAACCTCTCGGAGCTGTTCTCGGAACAGAGCCAGAACTTCGCGCCGGGCTTCAGCGATCCGTGCTCGGCACGCAACATCGGTGCCGGTTCGCAGTTCCGTGCGGCCAACTGTACAGCGCAGGGGCGTCCCGCGAACTATGACTTCGTCTATGTCCAGTCGCTCGAAATCGTCAGCGGCGGCAACCCGGACCTGAAGGAAGAAACGTCGAAGAGCTTCACCGTCGGCGGTGTCTTCGAACCGCGCTTCCTGCCCGGTTTCTCGCTGTCGGTCGACTATTACGACATCAAGATCGACAATGTGATCACGGCTGTTGCGGCACAGACGATCGTCAACCAGTGCTACGACCTGCCGACGCTGAACAACGCCTTCTGCGGCGCATTCGAGCGCGTCGGTGTGGACGGCGCAACGGGTAATGGTGAAGAGAATTTCCGCATCGTCGAAGGTTCGCTCCTTCAGTCGACGCTGAACTTCGCAAGCCTGACCGCGCGTGGTCTCGACTTCAACCTGAACTATCGCAAGACGTTCGATTGGGGCAGCCTCGCGTTGAACGGTGTGTGGACGCATGTTCTGGAACGCAGCAACTTCGTGAGCCCGGCCGACCCGGACTTCGAGAACCGTATCCTCGACGAACTGGGCGATCCGAAGGACGCATTCAACCTGCGTACCAAGGTCGATGTCGGCAACTTCGGCTTCACCTATGAACTGCGCTACCTCGGCGGCATGTATGTGAACACCTATGAGGACTTCAACGAACTGCAGGGCCGCCCGCCTGAAAATCCGGACGGCTGGCCGGTCAAGAAGTATCCGGCGGTCTGGTATCACAACATCCGCCTCGACGCCGACGTGAACGACAAGTTCAACGTCTATGTCGGCGTCGACAACCTGTTCGACCGCCAGCCGCCGTTCGGCCTGACCGGCGTCGGCGCGGGTTCGGGTATCTATGACGTCCGCGGACGCTACGGATATGTCGGCGTCGTCGCCAAGTTCTGATCCGCGGGATCAGCGAAAAACGGGGGCCGGACGGAAGTCCGGCCCCTTTTTTTTGTGCGGCCTTCCCGATAGGAAGACGCATGACCGAAAACCTGACCATTGCTGACCAGGCGGCACGGCTGCTCGATGCCGGCGCCGTGGAGGACGCGGTGCGCCTCGTGTCCGACGCGGCGCGGCGCGGCGACGCCGATGCGCTCAACGAGCTTGCCCTGTGGCATGTTTACGGGAGCCCGGTGCGCCGCGATTTCGGGCTTGCGCGCCTCCTCTTCGGCCGGGCGGGAGAGGCCGGGCATCGGGCCGCTGCGATCACCCATGCCGTGTTCGTTGCCCTGGGCGCGGGAGCCGATCCGGACTGGCGTGCCGCGCTCGCGCTGCTTCGGTCCGCGGCGAGAGACAATCCTCTGGCGGCGCGGCAGCTGGCGATCATCGACGGGATGGAACTGGACGAAGACGGGCAGCCGCTTTCCCTGCCCGGCGCTCGGCGGCACGCAACATCACCCGATGTCCGGCAGTTCCCCGCAATCTTCTCACCGGATGAATGTGCCCACCTGATGGCGCTTTCGGCGCCCCTGCTCGTCCCGTCCGTCGTCGTCGATTCCCGAACGGGGCGGCAAAGCCCCAACCCCATCCGTACCTCCTTTGGCGCAGTGCTCGGGCCGATCCAGCAGGATCTGGTTGTCCATGCGCTCAACATGCGCATTGCGGCCGCGACGGGGACCGCTGTCGAACAAGGCGAGCCGCTCGTCGTCCTGCGTTATGAGCCGGGCCAACAATATCGTGAGCATCATGATGGCCTGCCGGGAGAGCCCAACCAGCGCTGCCGAACGGTCATCGCCTATCTCAACGACGACTATGACGGCGGCGAAACGAGCTTCGCGGCAGCAAATCTGGCGATCAAGGGCGGCGAAGGCGACGCCATTTCGTTTGCGAATACGCTGCCCGATGGCCGTATCGACGAACGAAGTCGTCATGCAGGGCAGCCAGTACTGCGCGGCAGCAAATGGGTTTGCACCCGCTGGATCAGGAATAAAATCTTTGACCCCTGGGGGCTGCGAACTGCGTCGCCGCACGTCAGCGCAGTTTAACCCCAAATCCGCGCGAACCGGCTGCCAAGCCCCGTCAGCAGCTCATATTGCGACAATCCGCTGCGCGCAGCGGTCGAGGGCAGGCCATAATCGAGGCCGAGCCAATCGCCTTCCCCGACCCCGTCCGCGTCGCTGGCGTCGAAAGCAATGAGGTCCATCGATACGCGGCCTATCAGCGGCAACGCACGCGCTTGCCATCGCGCCGAGCCCGACCCGGCGTGACAGCGTAAATAGCCGTCGGCATAGCCCATGTTCGCGATCGCGATCCGGCTGTCGCGGCGCGCTGTCCAGGTCGCGCCATAGCCGACCGTTTCGCCCGCGCGTACCGTACGCACCTGCAGAACGCGCGCCTCGGGGAAGGCAACCTGCCGAATATGCCCCTGGGCTTCGCCGCGCGGCGTCCCGCCATAGAGCGCGATCCCCGGTCGGGTCAGATCGAACGCATATTCGGTGCCGAGGCAGATGCCGGCGCTGTTCGCGAGACTGTAGCGCCGGGCGGGCACCGCCTGCCGGACCGTGCGGAACATCGCCAGCTGGCGCGCATTCTGGTCGCTGTCTTCGTCGGCCGAGGCGAGATGGCTGAGCAGGGTTTCGATGTCGAGGCCATCGAGCGCCCCGCCGGTCGCTTCCTCGACGCGCAGCCCGAGGCGGTTCATGCCCGTGTCGATCATCACGTCGCACGTGCGCCCCTCGCCAGCTTCGCGCCAGCGGGCGACCTGCTCCAGGCTGTTCAGCACGGGCCGTGCGGGGAGCGTCAGTGCAGCGATCATGTCGCTTGCGCCGGCGCCATGGAGAACCGACAGCGACACCCCTTCGGGGAGCGGCATAAGCGCCGCTGCCTCGGGCCAGCTCGCCACGAAGAAGTCGCGGCAACCCGCGGCGGCAAGATGGAACATGACTTCGCGC
>CBJKNR010000169.1:0-7541 GCA_966417555.1 uncultured Sphingopyxis sp. | reverse complement strand
GGCGTAGATCAGGTTCGCCGAGAACTCGGTCACCCCGTGGGTCATCTCGTGCCCGGCGATGTCGACCGACGCGAGCGGCCCGAAGGTCGAGCCGTCGCCGTCCCCGTACGTCATCGTCTGCCCGTCCCAGAACGCGTTGTTGAACGCCGTGCCGTAGTGGACCTGCGAGGTGATGAGGCCGGTCATCCCATCCTGCGAGGTCTTCGCGAACGGCCCGCCTACAAGCGCGCAAAGGAGATCGACAATCGCCTGATCGCCGAAATGCAGGCGGCAAGCACCGCGCCCGCCTAGGCCGGCGCCTTCAGCAATATGTTCCAGCCACAAAAAAGGCCCGGCGAATCGCTCCGCCGGGCCTTTCATGTTTGTCGTCCGACCGCTTATTCGCGGCTGCCCAAGAGGTTGAGCAGGAAGGTGAACATGTTGACGAAGTCGAGGTAGAGCGTCAGCGCACCCATCACCACCGACTTGCCGACAAAGTCGGTCCCGCGGACATAGAAATACATGCTCTTGATCTTCTGCGTGTCATAGGCGGTGAGGCCCGCGAAGAGGAGCACACCGATGATGCTGATCGCAAGGCTGAGCGCGGTCGACTGCACGAAGAAGTTGATCAGCATCGCGACAAGGATACCGACGACACCCATGATCAGGAAGGTGCCGAAACCCGACAGATCCTTCTTGGTCGTATAGCCATAGAGGCTGAGACCGAGGAAAGCCGCCGCGGTCGCGAAGAAGGTCGTCGCGATCGAGGTCGTCGTGAACGCGAGGAAGATCGTCGACATCGACAGACCCATCACCGCGGCATAGACCCAGAACAGCGCCTGTGCGGCGCCGGTCGACAGCTTGTTGATGCCGAAGCTCAGCACCAGCACGAAGGCCAGCGGCGCGAGCATCACCACCCACATCAGCGAGCTGCCAATCAGCGAGGCGGTAAAGCCGCTGTTATACGCCAGCATCGCGACGATGCCGGTGAGCAGCACGCCCGAGCCCATATAATTGTAAACCGACAGCATGTACGACCGCAGACCGGCATCGACGGCCTGGTCCATTGCGTTCGCGCCGGCGCCGAAACCGGAAGCCGCCATATTGGGGTCGTTCCAATTCGCCATTTTTCATCTCCATAACTGGCCAGCCCATACCGGCCGTGACGACAATATCGGGGGTTTCCCCCCCCGTTTCAAGCGAAACCGGACACCAGCAACATTCCGGCAATATTATTACCCTGCGAGAAGTCAGGGGGTCGCAGGCGCAGGCATCGCCGCTTATGCTGTCCGCCATGTCCGCACACCGCCTGTTCGTCGCACTGCGCCCGCCGCGCCCCGTCCGCGATCTGTTGATCGCCGCGATGCACGGCATTTCGGGCGCGCGCTGGCAAGATGACGGGCAACTGCACCTGACCTTGCGCTTCATCGGCGAAGTCGATCGCCATGCGGCGGAGGACATCGCCGCGGCGCTGGGCGCGCTTCATGCACCGGCGATCACGGCACGGATATCCGGGGTCGGCCTGTTCGAACGGCAGGGCCGGCCGCACATGGTCTGGGCCGGCGTCGAGCCGCACGAGCCGATTGCCGCGCTCCACCGCAAGGTCGATCAGCTGCTGGGGCGCGTCGGCGTGATCCCCGAAACGCGAGCCTTTGTTCCGCACATCACGCTTGCGCGGCTGAACCGCGGATCGGGACCGGTCGCGCCCTTTCTGGCGCTGAATAGCGACCTTGCGAGTCCGGCCTTCGAATTCGGCCATGTCACGCTTTACGAAAGCGAACCCGGTCATGGCGGCTCGCATTACCATCCCGTCGCGCGCTATCCGCTCGGGGCGAATCGGGCGACCAGCGCCGATGCGATCGCCTCGACATCATCCCAGGTCGATGCGAAGCCGTCATCCCGCCCGTAATAGGGGTCGGTCACGCCCTGTCCTTTGCGCCCGGGGAGGAGGTCGAGCATCAAGCCGAGATCGGCTGTAGCATCGGCCGGCCGGACGGCGAGGGCATCACGCAGATTGCTTTCGTCGGCGGCGAGGATCAGGTCGAATTTGTGGAAATCGTCCGGCGCCAATTGGCGAGCGCGAAGGCCGGAGATGTCGACGCCGCGCCGCCGCGCCTCGGCCTGCGCGCGATGGTCCGGGGCATGGCCGACGTGCCAGTCGCCGGTGCCCGCCGAATCAAGCGTGACCTCGATGCCCGCCCGCGCGAAAGCCGCGCGCGCGGCGCCCTCGGCGAGCGGCGAGCGGCAGATGTTCCCGAGGCAGAGGAAGAGGATCGCGGGTTTCGCAATTTTTGTTTCGCTGCGCATAAACTATTCGCTCCCCGCGAAGTTGAACCGACTTTCAACTTGCGCCTGTGCCCGGCTCTGCTAGCCATGGAGAAGAAGAGATAGAGGGTCAGGGAGAGGGTTGCCAATGGCCGATACCGCCAGCGAGAGTCATTTGTCCGGGGTCGCCGCCGAGCCAAAAGCCACGGGATACAGCTGGTACGTCCTGTCGGTGCTGGTGATCGTCTACATCCTCAATTTCATCGACCGACAGATCATCAGCATCCTGGCGGTCGACATCAAGGCCGACCTCAAGCTTTCCGACGGCGACATGGGATTCCTCGGCGGCGCCGCTTTCGCGGTCTTCTATGCCTTGTTCGGCATCCCGCTCGGCCGGCTCGCCGACAACTGGAGCCGCGTCAAGCTGCTGTCGATCGGGCTGACCCTGTGGTCCGCAATGACCGCATTCTCGGGCTTCGCCTATAACCAGCTCACGCTCACGCTCGCGCGCATGGGCGTCGGTGTCGGCGAAGCGACCGCGAGTCCGACCGCCTACTCGCTGATCTCTGACTATTTCCCGAAGCGGCAGAAGGCGACCGCGCTCGCCATCTACTCGTCGGGGCTTTACCTCGGCGGCGGCGTGTCGCTGTTTATCGGCGCGCTGATCGTCGAGGCGTGGAACCGCGCCTGGCCCGGAGGCGGGCCGATGGGGCTCGTCGGCTGGCAGGCTGCGTTCCTCGCGGTCGGTATTCCCGGCCTGCTCCTTGCCCTGTGGGTCGCGACGCTACGCGAGCCGATGCGCGGCGCGATGGACGGCGTCGCGAGCCCGGGCTCGCCCGCGCCGTTCCGCGAATTCGCCAAGGACCTCTCGATGATCGTGCCACCGCTCACGTTGATCGGCGCCGCGAAACGCGGCGCCGCGGCGCTGGCGATCAACCTCGGCTTCGCAGCCGCGATCGCCGCCTTCGCCTGGTGGATGATCCGGCTGACGGGCAATTTCGCGCAATGGTCGGCGGTCGGGCTCGGCTATTATGCGGTCTTTTCTTGGGCGAGTGCGTTGCGCGCGCACGATCCCGCGACCTTCCGGCTGATCTGGGGCACGCCTGCCTTCATCTGCACGACGCTCGGCTATGGTCTCGTCGCGCTCGCCGCCTATGCGCTTGCCTTCTGGTCGGCGCCCTACGCCGAGATCGTGCTGGGCCTGCCCAAGCAGGAACTGGCCTTCATCCTCGGCGCGAACGGCGCGGTCGCCGGATTCGTCGGGGTGATCATCGGCGGGCGGCTCGCCGATGCGCTGCGCGCCCGGAATCCGGCGGGGCGTATCGCGATGATCATCTTCGGCGTCATCGCGCCGATCATTCCTATCTGGATCGGCTATACCACCGACAACAGCACGCTTTTCTATGTCATGAACTTCCTCGCCGGCATGTTTGGCGGCGCGGCGCTCGGCGCCGCGGCGGCGACGACGCAGGATCTGGTACTCCCGCGGATGCGCGGGACAGCGACCGCCGCCTTCTTCCTGGGTACCACGCTCGTCGGCCTGTCGTTCGGCCCCTATATGGTCGGGCAGATTTCGGATCTTGCCGGCACGATGGTCGATGGCAGGCCCGTCGGCGACCTGCGCACCGGCATATTGTCGCTGATCGGCGTCGCGCCGATCGCGCTCGCGCTGCTGCTCTATGCCTATCGCGCGGTGCCGCAGGCCGAAGCAACGATCGCCGAACGCGCGGCCGAAGCCTAGGCCGGAGGACGCGCCGCGGGTCGACGCCCGCGGCGCAACCGGCCCTATTGGTCGCCGCTGCCGCGGACGATCACACCGCAAGCGACGCGGCCGCCGCTGTTGCCGCTGGGATCGGTCTTGTAGTCGTCGGGCTTGGCGTGGATGACGAAGGCCGCGCCGTCGGCATCGAGCAGCCCGCCGTCGCCCTCGAAGCGCGAACCGACCATGCGCAGCGTCGCGCGGCCGATCTGGTCGGGCTCGATAACGAGATTGGGCAGGTCGCCATGGTGCGCGCCCATCGGGTTCTCGCGGCCGTGTTGCGCGCCGGTCGGATTCCAGTGCGGACCGGCGCTCGCGAAATCGGGCGGCGTGCACTGGCCGACGGCATGAACATGCATGCCATAGGTGCCCGGCGCAAAGCCCCGCGCGACGAGCTCGATGCGCAGGCCGCTCGTGTCGCGATAGATGTCGGCACGACCGCGGTCAGCGCCCTTCGAATCATAAAGCTGCGCATAGGCGTCGGACGGCGGCATGGTCGTCGTCGCCTTCTTCCCCATGCCCGCACAGCCGGCGAGCGCCAGCGCGCCGATGATGACGAGCCCCCCGGCAAGGGCCTGTTTGCGGTGCGAACCCATCTTCATCATGCTGCTCCCTTTGATCCAGATTGGAAATGAAACGTCGTCACGGCGCGTTTCGATCCCGGTTCGTCGACGATGCCCGGAATTGGCGCCCGTTCCAAGGGGATAAGTCGGCTTTGGGGTGGGAGCAGATGCTCCCTATAACTATCGCCCCGCCTTCGCGGGGGCGGCGACCGGTATCGGTCGAAACTTGCCGTCAACCGCTGAGCGGCGGTGCGCCGCCCGCCGCCATCATGCGCTCGCCATCGATGACGATCGGACTCGCGACGCCGTCGATCGACGCGCCCGCGGGCCGGAAACGCATCCCGCGCGCAATGACCTGCGGATCGGCGAATACCTGGGCGAGGTCGTTGATCGGTCCCGCCGGCACCCCTTCGGCCTCGAGCGCGAGCGATAGCGGCTGCGCGTCCCAGGTGGCGATCCTTGCCGCGAGCAACGGGATCAGTTCGGCGCGGTTCGCGAGCCGCGCGGCGTTGCTCACGAAACGCGGGTCGTCGGCCCATTCGGGGACGCCCAATATCGCGCAGAGCCTCCGATATTGCCCGTCGTTGCCGACCGCGATCACCAGCTGGCCGTCGGCGGTCGCAAAAACCTGATAGGGCACGACATTGACATGCGCATTGCCCATCCGCTTCGGCGCCACGCCGCTCGCGAGATAATTGGCCGCCTGATTGGCGAGTACCGCAACCTGGCTGTCGAGCAGCGCCATATCGACATGCGCGCCCGCCCCCGTGACGTCACGACGTCGCAGCGCCGCAAGGATCGCGACCGCAGAATACATGCCGGTGAAGATGTCGGCATAGGCGATCCCCGCCTTTTGCGGCGCCCCGTCGGGCTCGCCGGTCAGCGACATGAACCCGCTCATCGCCTGCACGATATAGTCGTACCCCGCACGGTGCGCATAGGGCCCGGTCTGGCCGAAGCCGGTGATCGAACAGATGACCAGACGCGGGAAATCGGCGCGCAGCCGCGCGGGGTCGAGCCCGTATTTGGCGAGCCCGCCGACCTTGTAATTTTCGATCACGACGTCGGCGCCCGCAAGCAGCGCGCGCACCTCGGTCTGCCCCTCTGCGCTCGCAATATCGATCGCAACGCTGCGCTTGCCGCGGTTGCAGCTGTGATAATAGGCCGCACCCAGATTCTCGCCGTCGGCGCCGGTGACGAAGGGCGGCCCCCATTCGCGCGTGTCGTCGCCCGCGCCCGGCCGCTCGACCTTGACCACCTCGGCGCCGAGATCGGCGAGCAATTGCCCGCACCACGGCCCCGCGAGCACCCGCGCCAGTTCGACGACGCGGATGCCCTGCAAAGGTTTCAAGCCCTGGGGCTCAGGCAAAGGCACTGATGCCCGTGATCGCGCGGCCGAGGATCAGCGCGTGGACATCGTGCGTGCCCTCATAGGTGTTCACCGTCTCGAGGTTCACCGCGTGGCGAATCACGTGATAGTCGGCCGAAATGCCGTTGCCGCCGTGCATGTCGCGCGCGACCCGCGCAATATCGAGCGCCTTGCCGCAATTGTTGCGCTTCAGAAGGCTGATCGCATCGGGGACGAGGCGTCCGTCGTCGATCAGCCGCCCGACGCGCAGCGCCGCCTGGAGCCCGAGCGCGATTTCGGTGAGCATGTTGGCGAGTTTGAGCTGGACGATCTGGTTCGCCGCGAGCGGGCGTCCGAACTGCTTGCGTTCGAGCGTATAGTTTCGCGCCGCCTCATAGCAGAATTCGGCCGCGCCCATCGCGCCCCAGCCGATGCCGTAGCGCGCGCGGTTGAGACAGCCGAACGGCCCCTTGAGGCCCGAGACATGCGGCAGCAGCGCATCCTCGCCGACCTCGACCCCGTCCATGACGATCTCGCCGGTGATCGAGGCGCGCAAGCTGACCTTGCCCTCGATCTTCGGCGCCGACAGGCCCTTCATCCCCTTTTCGAGAATGAAGCCGCGGATCGCGCCATCGTGCGCCTCGGACTTCGCCCAGACCACAAAGACATCGGCGATCGGCGAATTGGTGATCCACATTTTCGCACCCTTGAGGCGGTAGCCGCCCGCGATCTTTTCGGCGCGCGTGCGCATCCCGCCGGGGTCGCTGCCCGCGTCGGGCTCGGTCAGCCCGAAACAGCCGACGAGGTCGCCCGAGGTCAGCCCGGGCAGATATTTGCGCTTCTGCTCCTCGCTGCCATAGGCGTTGATCGGGTGGATCACGAGGCTGCTCTGCACCGAACAGGCCGAGCGATAGCCCGAATCGATGCGCTCGACCTCGCGCGCGATCAGGCCGTAGCTCACATAGTTCAGCCCCGCGCCGCCATATTCGGGGTCGATCGTCGCGCCGAGCAGGCCAAGCCGGCCCATCTCCGACATGATCTCGCGGTCGAAACGTTCCTCGAGGAAGGCCGAGGTCACGCGCGGCAGCAGCTCGCCTGTCGCATAGGCGCGCGCGGCGTCGCGGATCATCCGCTCCTCTTCGCTCAGCTCGGCATCGAGCTGGAGGGGGTCGAGCGGGTCGAGCGCTTCGATGCGCTGCGGATCGGCGAGGGCCATGGAACGGGCTTTCTCTACAGGGCGGGCAGCCCTTACGGAATGCGCGCTACGGGGTCGGTTCGGCCGGTTTGCGGGCCATCGCGGCAGCGGGGCTGTCGCGTGGTTCCAATATCGCTGCCGTCTCGATCAGGTCAAGCGCACGCCGCGCCTCATGGTAACGCCGCGCGTCGATCAGCCACTCGCCCGCCACGTCGACGCCCGGCATCGCCTCGACCTCGGTGATCGCAAGGTCGACCTGCCCCGCCGCGAGATAGCGCCGCGCACGGTCGAGGCGCTCGGAAGCGCGCGGCGATTGCGTCCCGGCCGCGCGCACGACAAACAGCTCGCCGAGTTCGCGGCGCAGCCCGGTCCACAGGCTCCCGTCGCCGCCGCCGTCCCGGCCGACAAGCTGCGGCGCCATCGCATCGAGTT
>CBJKNR010000168.1:0-7565 GCA_966417555.1 uncultured Sphingopyxis sp. | reverse complement strand
GTCAGCCTGATCGCGAATGACACGGACGCCGACGGCGACGCGCTGTCGGCGGTGGCCGGGACCTTCGCCACTGCGCAGGGCGGCAGCGTGACGATCAGTGCCGACGGCAGCTATGTCTACACGCCGGCGGCAAATTTCAGCGGCACCGACAGCTTCAACTATACGGTGACCGACGGCCTTCTGACCGATACCGGCACGGTCACACTGACCGTCGCGGCGGTGAACGACGTCCCGGCGGTTGGGGCCGATACGGCCTCGACCGCGGAAGACACGCCGGTGGTCATCGACGTGCTTGCGAATGACGGCGATGCCGATGGCGATCCGCTGACGGTGACGGGCGCTACCGCGCCGAACGGCACGGTGACGGTCGATCCTGTGACCGGGGCGCTGACCTATACGCCGAATGCGAACTTCAACGGCAGCGACACGATCAGCTACACGGTAAGTGACGGAAACGGCGGGGTCAGCACCGGCACGGTGACGGTCGTGGTGGCGCCGGTCGCGGACGCGCCTGCTGCGGTGGACGATGTCGTCTCGGCAACCGAAGACACGCCGTTCAGCTCGGTGGTGAGCCTCGTTGCAAATGACACCGACGCCGATGGCGACCCGCTGACAGCGATCGCGGGAACCTTCGCAACGGCGCAAGGCGGCAGCGTCACGGTCAACGCCGACGGCAGCTATGTCTATACGTCGGCGACGAACTTCAGCGGCACCGACAGCTTTACCTACACGGTGACCGATGGCGTGCTCGCTGACACCGGGACGGTTACATTGACGGTGAGCGCGGTCAATGACGCCCCGGCGGCGGGGGCCGACACCGCCTCGACGGCCGAAGACAGCCCGGTTGTGATCGACGTGCTGGCGAACGACAGCGATGCCGAAGGCGATCCGCTGACGGTGACTGGCGCGAGCGCGGCGAACGGCACAGTCACGATCGACCCCGTGACCGGCGCGCTGACCTATACGCCCAACGCCAACTTCAACGGCGGCGACACGATCAGCTACACGGTCAGCGATGGCAATGGCGGCATCAGCACCGGCACGGTCGCGGTTACCGTGACGGCGGTCAACGACGCGCCGGTTGTGGTCGCCGTGACGGCTGCCCCGGTCTCCGAAGCGGGCCTGGCGAATGGCATATTGCCGGGCGGTGGAACGTCGGCTGCCACGTCGGTCGGCGGCACGATCGCGCTGACCGACGTCGACGGCAGCGTGACCGGTATATCGGTGACCGGACCGGCGGGACTGACTTCGAACGGAACCCCCGTCGTCTGGACGGGCGGTTTTTCCGGAGGGGTCTATACGCTCGCCGGAACGGCGGGGGCCACGCCCGTCGCGACGCTGACGATCGACACGGCGGGCGCCTATAGCTTTACGCTTTTGGCGTCGCTCGACCAGCCCGGCGCAGGCGAGGATATATTGGCGCTGGGCTTCGATGTGACCGCAACCGACAATAGCGGGGCGACCGGTTCAGGCGTCCTCACAGTCAATGTCACCGACGACATGCCGGTTGCCGCGTCGCCGGTCCATATCGCGGTCAGCGTGCCCGATACGGCGTCGGGGGACCTCGTCGTCGGCTTCGGCGCGGACGGCGGTTACGTCCAGTCGATCACTTTCGGCACCTATACGCTGAGTTTCGACCCCGACGCGGATGCGGTCACGGGTTCGGGAACGCTCGGCGCGGTCGACAGCTGGAACTTCGATGCGGCGAGCGACCAGCTCACGATTAATACGACCTCGGGCGAGATCGTGCTCGTCGACATGCGGACCGGCGAATATAGCTATGCCGCGCTCGCGACGGCGGCATCGCAGGTCGAGGGTCCGGTGGTCAACGTCAATGCATCGGCCAGCCTTCTCGGACTGGTCAATGCCGATGCACTCGGGCTCATCGGCATCGGTACCGACCAGATGCTTACGGCAGTCGATGCCAATAACGACATCATGCAGGTCCAGGTGCGGGCGGAGGCGCTGCTCGGTGCGGGGTTGAGCCTCGGAACGAGCGCGGGCTATCACCTCGCCTGGTCGGCGGCAATGGCGGCGGAATTCGGTCTGACCGTCGTCGAGACCCACGACATACTGGCCGTCACGATCGGCGTGCCGCCGTTGGCGATTACCGTGAATACGCAGAGCTTCTCCAACCTGATGATCACCTCGACCAGCGGCCAGCCGATCGATAATCTGCGCCTTAACGAGTTCCTCGCGACCGTTTATGTGCAGCAGAGCGGAGGTCTCGATCTCGCGGCGCTCAATGTCCTGCCGGATATCTCGATATCCGCGACGGATACGCAACCCGTCGTCGCGACGGATACCGATAGCGACCTCTTGGGAACGAGCCTGCTCGACCCGGCGAACGACCCGTCGGGCATCTGGGAAGGCGACGGCACTGCCAATACGCAGGCGGGAACGGCCGACGACGAGCGCTTCTACGGCTATGCGGGCGCCGATGTCCTGGGCGGCGGTGGCGGCAACGATCTGCTGCGCGGTGGTCTTGACAACGACACGCTCGGCGGTGACGCCGGCAACGACATCATCGTCGGCGGACGCGGAAACGACGCGCTGACCGGCGGCTCGGGCAACGATCGCTTCGTCTGGGAAGCGGGCGATCAGGGAACCGCCGGCGCGCCGGCCCAGGATGTCGTCACCGACTTCAACGGTGCGCCCGTCAGCGGCGGCGGCGATGTCATCAATCTTGCCGGCCTGTTGCAGGGCGAGGGCGCGGCAGGGAATATTGCCGGCAATCTCGCCAATTACATCCATGTCGATCTCGTCGGCGGCGACACCGTCCTGTCGATCAGCACGAGCGGCGCCTTCGCCGGCGGTTTCAGCGCGGCGGCGGTCGACCAGCAGATCACCCTCACCGGTGTCGATCTCGTCGGCGAGCTTGCATCGCAGAACGAAATTATCGACAAGCTTCTTGCCGGTGGAAATCTCGTTGTCGATCAGGCGACAAGCACAGCGCAGGCGAACGGCCTCACGACGATCGATGTCGTTATCGCCGACAATGATGGCGACACGGCCAATACATCGGTGTCGTTCGACAGCCGGACGCCGACCGTGACGCCCGGAAATCAGGCGCCGCTGGTACAAGCGACCGATGTCGATCTCCTGGGGCTCGTGGGCCTCAGCGCGCTCGACATCCTCGACCTCAGCCAGCAGGCGATGATCGCGCTCGATCCCGATGGAAACCTCAGGCAGGTGCAGGTGTCCTATGCTGCGCTCGCCAGCCTGAACCTTGGCGATGCCGCGCTCAGCGTGTCGAGCGCGCTGGCGGCCGAACTCGGGCTTTCGTTCACCGTCGTCAACACGCCCGGCATATTGAACGTGGTCGGTCCGACATCGACGCTCACCATCACGGCGGCCGATGGCGGGCTCATCGATAATTTCGCGGTCAATCAGCTGCTCGCGACGGTCCATCTCGAATCGAGCACTAACCTGCTCAACCTGTTGCCGCCCCTCAGTCTCGACGTCAGTGTCCTTGGCAGCTTCACAGTCGCCGCGACCGATTCCGACGGGGCCGTCGATACCGACACGGTCTCGACCCTCGCCAACGCCGATGTGCTCGAGGGACTGCTCGGGCCCAATGGCAGCGACGACATCGTTCACGGCACGTCGGCGAATGACTTCCTCACCGACACGCCATCGGGCACGACATCCGAGCGTCTCTATGGCTATGCAGGGGATGACGTGCTGGTCGGAGGGACGGGGAACGATCTGCTGCATGGCGGATCGGGGAATGACTCGCTCAATGGCGGCGACGGCAATGACATACTGATCGATGGCAATGGCCAGGACAGCTTCAATGCCGGAAACGGCGACGATATCATCCTCCTGTCGGGCATCGGCTTCCAGTCGATCGATGGCGCTGCCGGCACCGACACGCTTGTTCTGAACGGCATCGATTTCACCCTCGATGGCGCCACGAACATCGCCGATCTCGAGAATATCGATCTCGGCTATGATGACGATTCCAACACGCTCGATCTCACCGATGCGGGCATCCTGGCGGCGACGAGCGGCGGTGTGCTTCAGGTGACCGGTGATGCGAACGACATCGTGAAACTGACCGGGGCGTGGGCGGTCGGCGCCAGCCAGGATATCGGCGGAACCATGTACGACCAATATACATTGAACGGCGCCACGGTGCTCATCGAGCAGGGCGTCAACGTTATCGCCTAGTAGAAGAGCCCCCCGCGCCCCGGCCGATCCCGCTACCCCCGTCCTCCGCGGGATCGACCGGGGCAAACTTCCCGCCCCAAAGATTTAACGCCGTGATGAAGAGAGATTCTGTTGCATGATCATCCGAACGCCACAGGCGACGGTACGGCAGGGGGACGCGTGCCAAAGGGGAGGTTGACCCGGTTCATATGGGTGTCGGGCCCGGCGCTGGCCTTCACGGGCGTATTTTTCCTCGGCCTTTTACCGGCCAACGCGTCGGCGCAGGATGCGCAGCGCCAAGGGGCTCCGGCTGGGGCGACGGAAAGGGTCGAGGGGCTGCCCTGGCTCGACGGGCAACTCGAACAAATCGTCAATCGCGCCGTTGCGGATCATCCTTCGATCGATGCGGCCAAAGCCTCGGCGCGCGCTTCGGGAGCCGACCTGCGCGCCGCGCGTTGGCAGCGCTTTCCGAGCGTCGGGGTCGAGGGGCTGATCCTCGGGCAGCGCACCGATCGCGCGCAGGCGAATGTGACCGTCGAACAGCCGTTGTGGACGGGCGGAAGGATCAGGGGATCGATCAGCCGCGCCAAGGCGGCCGAGCAGGCGGCGCTCGCGGGATATGAGCAGGCCGTGCTCGATATCGCGCTGCAGGTGGCTGGCGCTTACTATGAAATTCATCGCGCAACCGAGCGCCGGACGATCCTGAACGACAGCCTGATGCAGCATCAGCGGATGCTCGCCACGATGGAGCGGCGCGTCGCGCAGGAAGTCAGTCCGCGCTCCGATCTCGAACTTGTCCGTGCCCGCACGGCGCAGGTGTCGCAGCAGATCAACCTGACGGTTGCGCAGCAACAATCGGCGATGCAGCGCCTTCGCGAGCTCGTCGGCGACCCGTTCTTCGAGCTTTCGCCCGCGTTGCCCGAACCCGTCGATCTTCCGCCCCTCGATCGCGATTCCGTTGTCGCCGCCGGAATGGGCTTCGATCCCGGTCTGCGGCGGGTGCGATACGAAGCCGACGTCGCCGATGGCGACGCCCGGATCGCGCGGGCGCAGGCGCTGCCCCAGCTCAACGCGCAATATGGCTATGGCGAATTCAACGGGCATCAGATCGGTCTTGCGGTTCGCATGCAGATGGACGGAGGGCTTTCCCGTTTCGCGGCGGCGGATGCCGCGCGGCTGCGACAACAGTCGAGCGAGGCGCGGATCGGGGCGGCCGAACGCGAATTGCGCGACATCATCGTGACCGATCATGTCGAATATGAATCGGCGCTCGCGCGGATGGAAACGACCAGCATGTCGGCCGAGGCGACACAGCGGGTGACGGAATCCTACTTGCGGCAGTTCATTGCGGGCAGGCGGACCTGGCTCGACGTGATGAACGCCGTGCGCGAGGCGACGACCGCGCGGATCGATGCGCTCGACGCCCGGATCAACACGCTAGCCTATCTGAGCCGTCTCATGATGCGGACCGGGCGATGGCTGCCCTCGATCAAGGGAGGCCCCGCATGACGTTGCCGCACCTCGGCATGATCGAGGCTCTGGCGCGGCGGCGCGGGGTACGGCTGGCTCCCGACTGGGCGGCGGCCGTTCCCGCTGATCTCGATTTCCTTGCGCCGGCGGCGATCGAGGGCCTGACGGACGCGCTGGGATGGCCTTCGGCACGGCGGGTGCGAGCGCGGCCACGCGCCAATGCCTTTCCCCTGCTGATCTTCACGTCGGGTTCGGGCTGGGCGCTCGCCGAGCAATGGGAAACGAAAGCCACCATCCGCGCGCTGGCGCTGGGTGGGATCGAGGAAGTCGAATGGAGCAAGGAATGCCTGCTCTACGAGCTCAACTTCCCCGCGATGGCCGAGCAGCAAAGCCTTGCCAGCGCGCGCGACATATTCTGGTCAGCGATCATGCGGCGCAAGCATGTTCTCGTCGAGGCTGTCGTCGCGACCGTCGTCATCAACATTCTTGCGCTGGCAACCTCGCTCTATTCGATGCAGGTTTACGATCGGGTGATCCCGCGCGGCGGATTTGCGACCCTTTGGGTACTCACGATCGGAGTCGGGTTCGCGCTGCTGGTCGATTTCCTGATGCGTGTGACGCGGGCCCTGATGGTGAATCGCGAGGCGATGGCGATCGACGCCGAAGTGTCCGAATATTTTTTCGACCGGATGCAGGCAGTCCGTCTCGATGCGCGCCCTCCCGGCGTCGGCACGATGGCCGCCCAGTTGCGTGGGCTGGAGCAGGTGCGGCAATTATTTTCGTCGGCTTCGATTTTTGTCATGGCAGATCTTCCGTTCGCCTTGCTCTTCCTTGCCGTAATGGGCGCGATCGGCGGTGTGGTCGCGATCGTGCCGCTCGTGGTCTTTGCGCTCTCTTTGCTGCTGGCGATTCTTTTTTCGCGCGGCATCCGCGAACATGCCGACCGCGCGCAGGTCACCGGGAATCGCAAGAACGGCCTTCTGGTCGAGGCGCTCGATGCGTCCGAAACGATCAAGGCCAATCGCGGCGGCTGGCATATGCTGGCCGGCTGGAACGATCTGATCGACGCCGTTCACAGGCACGATCTGCAGGTTCAGCGCTGGTCTGCCATCGCCAGCCAGACCTTCATGTTCCTGCAGCAGATATCCTATGTCGGGATCGTCGTCTGGGGCGCCTACCGCGTAAATGCGGGCGACATGACAATGGGAGGGCTCATCGCCTGCACGATCATCAGCGGCCGGATCAACGGTCCGCTCGTCGCGTCGCTGCCCGGCTTCGTCGTCCAGTGGGGTTATGCCCGCTCGTCGCTGCAGGCGCTCGACCGGCTCCTCTCCATGCCAAGCGATCAACCGCTCGACCGGCAGAAGATCAGGCTCGACACGGTCAAGGCGCATCTCGAAGTCGATGATGCGATCTTTGCCCAGGCGGACTCGCGTTTCGCCCTGACCATTCCGAAACTGGCCATTGGTCCGGGCGAGCGCGTCGGTATCATCGGGTCGGTGGGCGCCGGAAAATCGACGCTGCTCCGCATGCTCGCCGGCCTGGTACCGCCGCAGAAGGGACATGTGATGCTCGACGGTATCGCGCTCGACCAGATTGCCGAGGACGATCTGCGGCGCGAGATCTGCTATTTTCCCCAGGATTACCGGCTCGTGTCGGGCACGCTGCGCGACAATCTGACGCTGGGGCTTCCGGCGTTCACCGACGACGCGCTGATCGAAGCCGCATCGCGGACCGGGCTGGACGATCTGATCAAGACCCATCCCAAGGGGCTCGACCTGCCGATTTTCGAAGGCGGAGGCGGACTGTCGGGCGGGCAACGCACGATGGTAGGACTCGCGCGCGTTTTCCTGCTTCGTCCCCGCCTTCTAATGCTCGACGAACCCACATCGAGCCTCGATCAGGAAAATGAGGCGCGGGTTTTCAACTTTCTTGTGAAGGAA
>CBJKNR010000167.1:0-7582 GCA_966417555.1 uncultured Sphingopyxis sp. | reverse complement strand
GATGTCGAAGCCGAGGAAGCACAGGCCGCACCTGCAAAAGGCAAGTCGGGCGGCTCGCTGCTCGGCAAGCTCGGTCTCGCCAAGAAAGGCACGAAACAGGCGGCATGACGGTGCGCCCCGGCGCGCCGGCACGTCTTCCAGCGACAGTAGCGGACACCAGCTGACCATGAATCTGCCCGTCATCCTTATCATCGCCGCGGCCTTCCTGGCCTTCGCCCTCCTCGTCATTCTGGGCGGGCCTTCGTCCGGCAAGGCGAAGTCGCGGCGGCTGGCGTCGGTCAAGGATCGGCATGCCGCCTCGACGGAGGCCGTCGTGGCGGCGCAGATGCGCAAGACCATCCAGGCAAGCGGCGGCAGCGGTTCGACGCTGGCTCATTCGCTGCCGCGCCGCGAGGAACTGGAGAAGCGCCTGCGCCGCACAGGCAAGGGCTGGACGCTGACCCAATATCTGTTCGCGTCGATGATCGTCTTCGTCGTCGCGACCGGCGCCATGCTGGTCGTGCGGGCGCCGTTCCTGATGTCGGGACTGGTCGGACTGCTGCTGAGCCTGGGCCTGCCTTATCTTGTCGTCGGCATGGCGATAAAAAAACGTGTCGCGCAGTTCAACAGCCGCTTTCCCGACGCGATCGACCTTCTCGTCCGCGGCCTGAGGTCGGGCCTCCCCGTCACCGAAACATTCCAGGTCGTGAGCCAGGAACTTCCCGGCCCCGTCGGCGAGGAATTCAAGGGCGTTGTCGAACGCATCCGCATCGGCAACACGATGGAAGCCGCGCTGCAGGAATCGGCCGAGATGCTTGGCACCCCCGAGTTCCAGTTCTTCTGCATCACGATCCAGATCCAGCGCGAAACGGGCGGCAACCTCGCGGAGACGCTGGCCAATCTCTCGGATGTGCTGCGCAAGCGGGCCCAGATGAAGCTCAAGATCCGCGCCATGTCGTCGGAAGCAAAGGCATCTGCCTATATCGTCGGCGCGCTTCCTTTCTTCGTGTTCGGCGTCGTCTGGACGGTAAACCCGAGCTATCTGGAAGGCTTTTTCCATGAGCAGCGGCTCATCATCGCCGGGATCGGCGGCCTGATCTGGATGAGCATCGGCGCGGGCATCATGGCAAAAATGATCAGCTTCGAAATCTGATGGGGCAGAAATAGTGAACAGCAGCCTCTTTATCTCTTCGGCCTTTACGGGCGCCCAGCGCGGCCCGACGCTGCTCGGCGTCGACGTCGTCTGGGCGGGCACCCTGCTCGCGGCAGTCGGCGTCTTTGCAGTGCTGTTTGCGATCTACGGCGCAATGACCGTCCGGAACCCGATGACCAAGCGGGTCAAGGCGCTGAACGACCGCCGCGAGCAGCTGAAGGCGGGCATCACCGCCTCGACCGCAAAACGGCGCGCGCGCCTGGTCCGCAAGAACCAGACCGCCGACAAGATGCGCACCTTCCTCGGTCGCCTGCAGGTCCTGCAGGACAGCCAGGTAAAGGAAGTCCAGCAGAAACTGGCACAGGCCGGCATCCGGTCAAAGGATCTTGCGGTTGCAGTCATTTTCGGGCGCATGGTCCTGCCGATCGTCTTCGGCGGCCTCGCCATCTTTCTGATCTATTGGGTCAACATGTGGCCCGACCTGACCTCGTTCAAAAAGTCGGCCTATACGATGGGCGCGTTGATTCTGGGCTATAAGGCGCCGGACCTGTTCGTCGACAATATGCGGCAAAAGCGCACCGACGCGATCCGCAAGGGCCTTCCCGACGCGCTCGACCTGCTCGTGATCTGCGCCGAGGCCGGCCTGACCGTCGACTCCGCCTTTGCCCGCGTGTCCAAGGAACTGGGCCGCGCCTATCCCGAGCTTGGCGAGGAATTTGCGCTGACCTCGATCGAGCTCGGCTTCCTGACCGAGCGCCGGCAGGCGTTCGAAAATTTCGCCTACCGCGTCAATCTGGAATCGGTGAAGGGCGTGGTCACGACCATGATCCAGACCGAAAAATACGGCACGCCGCTCGCCAGCGCACTTCGTGTGCTGTCGGCCGAATTCCGGAACGAGCGCATGATGCGCGCCGAAGAAAAGGCCGCGCGCCTTCCCGCGATCATGACGGTGCCGCTGATCCTGTTCATCCTGCCGGTGCTCTTCATCGTCATTCTCGGCCCCGCGGCCTGTTCGCTCAGCGACGCGATGTCGGGCGGCAGCTTCGGCGGCGGCAAGGGCTGACGCCAAAGCCCCACATGATATCAAGAAGAGGGCGGGAGCAATTCCGCCCTCTTTGCCGTTAGCCGACCGTCTGCTCGATAGCGCCAAAGATGCTGTGATGCCGATCGTCGTCCATCCATATCCGGACCGTGTCGCCCTTTTGCAGGAACGGCGTCTTCGGCTCCCCCTGCTGGATCGTTTCGACCGTGCGCACCTCTGCCAGGCAACTGTAACCCAGTCCGCCCGCGCTGATCGGCTTGCCCGGCCCGCCATCGGCATCGCGGTTGGATACCGTCCCAGAGCCGATGATCGTGCCTGCACCCAGATCGCGCGTCTTCGCTGCATGGGCGATGAGCGCGCCGAAGTCGAACGTCATGTCGACCCCGGCGTCGGCACGGCCGAGCGGCTCGCCGTTCAGGTCGACCGACAGCGTGCCGTGCAGCTTGCCGTCCTTCCAGCGGTCGCCAAGCGACTCGGGCGTGACGAATACGGGGGACATCGCGCTCGACGGCTTCGACTGGAAAAAGCCGAAGCCCTTGGCGAGTTCCGCCGGAATGAGGCCGCGCAGCGAGACATCGTTCGTCAGTCCGACGAGCAGGATCCTGTCGCGCGCCGCGACCGCGTCGATGCCCGCGGGCACGTCGCCCGTCACCACGACCACTTCGGCCTCCATGTCGCAGCCCCACGCCGGATCACCCAGCGGGATCGGGTCGCGGGGAGCCAGAAACGCATCGCTGCCGCCCTGGTACATCAGCGGATCGTGCCAGAAGCTGTCCGGCATTTCGGCACCGCGCGCCTGCCGCACGAGCGCGACATGGTTCACATAGGCGCTACCATCCGCCCATTGATAGGCGCGCGGCAACGGCGAGGCGGCGTCGCGTTCGTGAAAACGTTCCTTGGGGATCGCATCGTGATTGAGGTCTTCGGCCAGCGCGGCAAGCCGCGGCGCGGCATAGGCCCAGTTGTCGAGCGCCGCCTGCATCGTCGCGGCGATCTGCCCCGCGTCCGCATACCAGGCGAGATCGTCCGAGACGACGACGAGACGGCCGTCCCGGCCGCTCTTCAGTGAAGCTAGTTTCACGAAAACTCCCTTGTCTGACGACACGGCTGAAAACCGTCATCACCAGCGGGGCGATAATCAGCGCGACATCGTAATCGATGCGAAACAGGTAAAGCCGCTCTGCCCGGCCTGCAAGCGCCGGATATATTGAAGATAGGCCTGCGACTGGTTGTAGGTCGTGCCGGGAAGCGACTGCCCTCGAAAGGCGCGTTTCACTTCCTCACCCGTAAAGGCGCGCGCCGATCCGGGAAAGGCGCCCTGCGTCCCCGGTGGCACGAGCTTGCCGGCGGAGTCGACATATTTACCTGCATCCGTCGGGCCGGGCACGGGAATCTGGCAGTTCATGACCGACACGGCAGTCTGCGCGAATGCAGGGCGGATCGTGAGCGCGGCCGAAACGCCGACGGCACCGAGCGCCAGCATCCTGCGGCGCGACGGCACGGCGTCGTCCTTTTCGTCGTTCGGCCGCCCGGCGGGAATGTCGCTGTTTTCCATGACCGGCGCATAACGCAATGATGCGCCGAGGAAAAGCAAAAGGCCGGCCGCCGCGTCCCGCCTCCCGCTTTGGGACACACCCGGCGAAAGACTTAACAGGTGCAAAGCGGCTTGCGCGAATCCCCTGCTTCGTGCGACGCGAGCGGCGCATGTTCGATCGACTGTCCAGCCTCGTCATTGCAGTGACGCTGGTCGCCATTGCGGCGATTTTCGCCGCGCTGGCGGGTGGCGACCCGCTGTCGATCATCATGCTGGCGATCGCGGGCCTCGTCGCGGCCGGCACGGTCTACAGCGCGCTCCCGGCTCCCTTGCCCGATGCGCAGGGATCGGTCGTCCCGGCAGCAGAAATTGTACCGGTATCGCTGCTCCGCCATCCCGATTTCGCGCGACTGGTCGATCAGGAGAAAGACCCGCTTCTGGGCGTCGCAGACAATATCGTCACAATCGCCAATGATGCGGCAATCCGCCTGCTCGGGCGCCATATCGTCGGCGCCGACATCCGGACAGCGATCCGCCACCCCGCCGCGGCCGAATGGCTTTCGCGCATCAACAGCGATGGGCCGCTCGAAACGATCAATCTCGTCGATTTCCCTCGCCCCGGTCAGCGCTGGACGATGCGAATCGCCCTTCTGTCGGGCGGACAGCGGATCATCGTATTATCGGATCATTCGGCGATCGATGCCGCCGACCGCATGCGGTCGGATTTCGTCGCCAACGCCAGCCACGAGCTGCGCACACCGCTTGCCGCGATTCTCGGCTACGTCGAAACGCTGCAGGACATGAACGGCGAAACCGACGCGCCGACGCGCAGCCGCTTCCTGTCGATCATCGAACGCGAGGCCGGGCGCATGCAGCAGCTCGTGATCGACCTGCTTTCGATCTCGCGGGTCGAGGCCGACCGGTTCCGCCGCCCGACAACGCACGTCGACCTGGCCGCGATCGTCCGCGGCACCATCGCGCAGCTCAAGGACAGCGAAGCGGCACGGCCACGGGACATCGTCACGACCTTCGACGAGGAAGCGCAGCCGATGCTCGGCGATGCGGCCCAGCTCGGCCAACTCGCGCACAACATCATTTCGAACGCCATGAAATATGGCCGGCCGGGCACGCCGGTGACCGTCACGATGGCGCGCGAGGGGCACCGGATTCGCCTGTCGGTAAGCGACGAGGGCGACGGCATCGCTCCCGATCACCTACCCCGCCTGACCGAACGCTTTTACCGGGTCGACGAAGCGCGAAGCCGGTCGGTGGGTGGCACGGGGCTGGGTCTGGCGATCGTCAAGCATATCGCCGAGCGCCACCAGGGACAGCTCGATATCGAAAGCGAAGTCGGAAAGGGCACGCGCGTCGCCGTGACCTTCCCGCTTCTCGCCGACGGTTGACCGACCGGGCTTTGGAAGCTGTCCGATCCTCAATCGATATGATCGAGCAGATCGCCAATCTTCCCGAACATCTCGTCGATCTGGGGCCTTTCAACGATCAGCGGTGGTGACAGCGCGATGATGTCGCCGGTCGCGCGCACGAGCAGTCCATTGTCGAAACAGGCGTGGAAGAGTTCCATCGCCCGGGCGGTCGGCGCACCGCCGCGCGGATCGAGCTCGATCCCCGCAACAAGACCTGTCGTTCGAATGTCGATGATATGCCGCCGCCCCTTCAGACTGTGCGCGGCCTCCTCCCAATAAGCAGCCAGCTCGTTCGCGCGCTCGAATAGGCCGTCGCGCGCATAGAGGTCGAGCGTCGCGAGCCCCGCGGCGCTCGCCAGCGGATGTCCCGAATAGGTGTAGCCGTGAAAAAGCTCGATCCCGCCCGGCACGCTCTCGATCACGGCATCGTGCAATTCGCGCTTTGCCGCCACCGCGCCCATCGGGACCGCGGCGTTGGTCAGCCCCTTGGCCAAGGTGATCATATCGGGCGTGACACCCCAGGCTTCCGACGCGGTCGCGGCGCCGACGCGGCCGAATGCGGTGATCACTTCGTCGAAGATCAGGATGATGCCGTGCCGGTCGCAAATCTCGCGCAGCCGCTGCAAATAACCGACCGGCGGGATCAAAACGCCGGTCGACCCCGCCATCGGCTCGACGATCACCGCCGCGATCGTCTCGGCGCCGTGCAGATCGACAAGCCGCTGGAGATCGTCGGCAAGCTCCGCGCCATGCTGCGGGAATCCGCGGGTGAACGCGTTGCGTTCGATGTCGTGGGTGTGGCGGAGATGATCGACGCCGGAAAGACCGCCGCCGAAGGCGCGGCGGTTGTTGACAAGCCCGCCGACGCTGATTCCGCCGAAGCCGGTGCCATGATAGCCGCGCTCGCGCCCGATCAGCCGCGTGCGCGTGCCCTCCCCCTTCGCGCGCTGGATGGCGAGCGCGATCTTGAGTGCCGTGTCGACCGACTCCGACCCGCTGTTGGTGAAGAAGACGCGATCGAGTCCCTCGGGCATCAATGCCGCAAGCCGCTGTGCGAGTTCGAAGGGAAGCGGATGGCCGAGCTGGAAAGTCGGCGCAAAGTCGAGCGTCGCTGTGGTCCTGGCGATCGCCTCGGTAATCTCGGGGCGGCAATGACCGGCGTTGCTGCACCAGAGGCCGGCAGTGCCGTCGAGAATCTCGCGCCCGTCGCTCGACCGGTAGTACATCCCGCTCGCCGAGACGAGCTGGCGCGGGTGGCTTTTGAAGGCACGGTTTGCGGTAAAGGGCATCCAGAAGGCGGCCAGCTGGTCGTTGTTACCGTGCATCGTAAACCGCTTTCCGTTTCGGGTCGTCATTGCGGGGAGCCAAAGGCGACGCGGCAATCCAGCCCATGTGTAAACCGCTCTGGATTGCTTCGCTCCGTTCGCAATGACGAGGGAATGTCCGCGATCAATCTGACGTGCGGGCGCACTGCTGGCAATGGCGAAAATGGCCGAATAATGCCCCCTCTGGCGCTCGCTCCAACTTCACGATAGGCTGCTCTCTCCACAAACGGGCCGGCTCCTCGGCCCAATCGGGGGCGCATGTCAGTCAATCTCGAACAATGGATCAGCGACCATAAAATCGACGAAGTCGAATGTATCGTCCCCGACATCAACGGGGTCCAGCGCGGCAAGGTGCTCCCGGCCAGGAAGTTCCTGTCCTCGGTGAAGGACAAGTCGCTCCGCATCCCGGGCAGCGTCTTCATCTGCACCATCGATGGTCATTATCCCGAGGACATCGACGACATCTGGGACAAGGATCCCGACAAATATCTGATCGCCGATCCCGATACGATCTGCATCGCTCCCGGCTTCACCTCGCCCACGGCCTTCGTGATCGCCGATGCCTTCAACGGCGACGGGACCGAGGTCGACATTGCGCCGCGCACGATTCTGAAGAAGGTGCTCGGCCTTTACGAGGAAAAGGGCTGGAAGCCGATCATCGCGCCCGAAGTCGAATTCTATCTCGTCTCGCAGAACACCGACCCCGACTTCCCGCTGACGCCACCCACCGGCCAGTCGGGCCGCGCCGAGACCGCGAGCCAGCCCTACGGGCTCGAGGCGATGAACGAATATGAGGATATCATCGACCATATCTATGACGATTGCGAGCTGATGGGGCTCAATATCGACACGATGATCCACGAAATGGGCGCCGCGCAGCTCGAGGTGAATTTCAATCACGGGGACCCCTTGCGGCTGGCCGACGAGGTGTTCCTGTTCAAGCGCGTCGTGCGCAATGTCGCCAAGACGCATGGGGTCTATGCGACCTTCATGGCGAACCCGATGGCAGGACAGCCCGGCAGCGCGATGCACATCCATCAGTCGGTTGTCGATGCCGAGAGCGGGCGCAACCTCTTCTCGACCGCCAATGGCCGCGACAGCGCGGCATTCAGATCCTATGTCGCG
>CBJKNR010000166.1:0-7598 GCA_966417555.1 uncultured Sphingopyxis sp. | reverse complement strand
TTCACGCCGAGCAGCTCGAAGAAGTTGGCGCTGACGAGCTGGCCGAAGGTGTCGGTGGGCTTGCCGTCCTCGATGAACCGTCCGCCGACGTAGAGGTGAAACGCGAGGTCCACGAACGCGTCGCGTCGGGCGCGGTACTTAGCGGCTCGGGCATCATCGGCGGCAATGTCGTGCTCGCCGATGGCGCGACCCTCGACCCGGGCGGCACGCTCTTCGGCGTCGGAACGCTCGGGATTAACGGCAATTTGGCACTGAGCTCCGGCTCCGCGCTCCGCTTCCAGTTTGGCGAAGCCAATGTCGCGGGCGGCGCTCTCAACGATCTCGTCAACGTCGGTGGCGACTTGACGCTCGACGGCACGATCGACGTCCTGGTACCGGCTGGCGGCACCTTCGGACCGGGCGTCTATCGCGTGTTCAACTATGGCGGCACGCTCACCGACAACGGGCTCGCCCTCGGCACGCTTCCGGGTGGCAGCACGGTATCGGTTCAGACCGCGATCGCGGGACAGGTGAACCTCGTTAACACGGCAGGGCTGACGCTGAGCTTCTGGGACGGCGCGGTCGGCCCCAAGAATGACGGCGCCGTCAACGGCGGCAACGGGACTTGGCGCATCGGCGGCGGCTCCAGCAACTGGACCGACGCCACGGGTTCACTCAATGCCGACTATGCGCAGGACAGCTTCGCCATCTTCTCGGCCGCGCCCGGAACCGTGACTATCGACGACGTGGGTGGCGCCGTCCAGGCGTCGGGCCTGCAGTTCGCGAGCGACGGCTACACGATCACGGGCGACGCACTGACGCTGACGGGCGCGAGCGCGATCGTCCAGGTCGGCGACGGTAGCGCCGCGAGCTCGAGCTACACCGCGACGATCGATGCGAACCTCACCGGGGCAGCGCAGCTGGTCAAGACCGACGCGGGCACACTCGTCCTCACCGCCGCGAACAGTTACACCGGCGGCACCGCGATCAACGGCGGTACGATCCGCATCTCCCAGAATCTCGGCCTCGGCGACAATGGCGGCGCGCTGAGCTTCGACGGCGGCACGCTCAACACTACCGCCGATATCGGAATGATCCGGAACGTCGTCCTCGTCGGCGCCGGTGCGTTCGATGTCGATGCCGGCACCCTGCTGACCGTCAACGGTGTGGTTTCGGGTGGCGGCGCGCTGGTCAAGGACGGCGCCGGCCTCATGGTGTTGACCGCCGACAACAGTTATGCTGGCGGCACGACCGTCAATACGGGCATTCTTCAGGTCGGTAGCGGAACCTCGGGCTCGATTGTTGGCGACGTCGTCAATAATGCCCAATTCGCCTTCGCCCGTTCGGACAATGTGACCTTCGACGGCACGATTTCCGGCGGCGGATCGGTTTCCCAGCTCGGTGCGGGCGTCCTGACGCTCACCGGCGACAACAGCTATACGGGCATCACTACCATCAGCAACGTCAACGCCGGCACGCTCCAGCTCGGCAATGGTGGAACGAGCGGCGGTATTGCCGGCAATGTCGTCAATGGCGGCACGCTCGTCTTCAATCGCTCGGACGTTGTGACCTTCGGTGGCACGATTTCGGGCGGCGGTGCGCTCGACCAGTTTGGACAGGGCACAACCATCCTCACCGCCGCGAACAGCTACACCGGCGCGACCAGTGTGTCGGGTGGCACGCTGCTCATCAACGGTGACCAGTCGCTCGCCACCGGGCTTACCAACGTTGTCGGCGGCGCGACGCTGGGCGGCACCGGCACGATCGGCGGCGATGTGTTCGTCGGCGGCGGCGCAAGGCTGGCGCCCGGCAGCAACGGCGTCGGGACGCTGACGGTCAACGGCGATCTCGACTTCAGCCCGAATGGCCTGCTCAATATGGAGTTTGGCCAGGCGAACCAGCCAGGCGGTCCGCTCAACGACCTCATCGAGGTCGGCGGCGATCTGACACTCGACGGCACGCTCGACGCCGCGGTGCCGACGGGCGGCGCGTTCGACATCGGGCTTTACCGGATTATCAATTATGGCGGCACGCTGACTGACAACGGGCTCGCGCTCGGCACGCTGCCGGCGGGCGCCGACGCGTTCGTGCAAACTGCGGTCGCGGGTCAGGTCAACCTGATCAACACCGGCGGCGCGCTGCTCAATTTCTGGGACGGCAATACAGGGCCGAAGTTCAACGGCGCAGTCAACGGCGGCAGCGGCGTCTGGTGGGCGACCGGGACCGACAACTGGACCGACATGACCGGCGCGGTGAACGCGTCCTACGACAATGGCGCGTTCGCGGTGTTCGCGGGCACGGCTGGGGCGGTCACGATCGATAACAGCCTGGGCGCGGTCACGGCATCGGGGCTCCAGTTCGCCGCCAGCGGCGGCTATCGTATCCTGGGAGATGCGTTGACGCTGACCGGGCCGCAATCGGTGATCCGTGTCGGCGACGGCACCACCGCCGGGCTCGGGTACAGCGTGATCATCGCGTCCGAGATCACGGGCGATACCCAGCTGGTCAAGACCGACCTCGGCAGGCTCGAGCTCACCGGGACCAACAGCTATACCGGCGGTACCGCGTTCAACGGGGGCACGGTGCGGATCTCAAGCGACGCCAATCTCGGCGCCGCTTCGGGCGGGCTCAGCTTCAATGGCGGCACGCTCAACACCACGGCCGATATCAGCTCGGCCCGGGCGGTCGACCTCGCCGGCCAGGGCGTGTTCTCCACCGATACGGACACGACACTCACGCTCACCGGCAATCTGACCGGCGCGGGTCTGATCGGCAAGCTCGGTGCGGGCACGCTGGTGCTTGCAGGCTCCGGTAGCCACAGCGGCGGCATGGAAGTCGTGCAGGGCGCGCTGTTCGTGAACGGCGACTATGGCGCGGCGACCGGCCGTGTGACCATGAACCAGCTCACGACGCTGGGCGGCACCGGCACGATCGGCGGTACTGTGAACCTCAGCGGCACGCTGGCGCCGGGCGCCGGCGGTGCAGGTACGTTGACGGTGGGCGGCGATCTGCTCATCAGCCCGACCGCGACGCTCGACTTCGAGTTTGGCGAGGCGGGCGTGGTCGGCGGCGCGCTCAACGATCTTGTCAACGTCGGCGGCAATCTCGTCCTTGACGGCGTACTCAACGTGAGTGTCCCGACGGGCGGGGCGTTCGACGTTGGCGTCTATCGCATGTTCAACTACGGCGGCACGCTGACCAATAATGGCGTCACGCTCGGCACGATGCCGGCGGGCGCCAACGCCAATGTGCAGACCTCGATCGCCGGGCAGGTCAATCTGGTCAACTCGGCGGGGCTGATGCTCAATTTCTGGGACGGCGCGGCCGGTCCGAAGAACGACGGCGTGATCAACGGCGGCAATGGCGTCTGGCAGGCAAGCACTGGCAACGACAATTGGACCGACGCGTCGGGCACCGTGAACGCGCCCTATTCGGACGGGGGCTTCGCGATCTTCGGCGGGACGGGCGGTACGGTCACCGTCGATGACGGGCGAGGAGCCGTCACCGCGGTCGGCATGCAGTTCGCCGCCAATAATTATGTTATCACGGGCGACGGCATCACGCTGACCGATCCCACGGCCACGATCCGCGTCGGCGACGGCAGCACGGCGGGCGCGGGTGTCACCGCGACGATCAATTCGGCGCTCGGCGGCGCGGCGCAACTCGTCAAGACCGATGCGGGCACGCTCGTCCTCGGCGGCGTGAACAGCTACACCGGCGGTACCCAGATCGTCGGGGGTGCGGTGCGCATCTCGATCGATACCAATCTCGGCGCTGTGAGCGGCGATGTAACGCTCGACGGCGGGACGCTCGAGACAAGTGCCAATGTTACCAGCGCGCGCGACATCGTGGTCGACGGCGGCGGCACGATTGCAACCGCGCCCGATACTGTCTTCACCTACAACGGCCTCTTCTCGGGCACCGGCGCGCTCACCAAAAATGGCGCGGGCACCTTGCTCATCACCGCCGACAATAGCGGCTTTGGCGGTAGCACGTCGGTCGCTGCCGGGACGCTCGCGGTGCAGGGTAGCCTTGGCGGCGCGGTCAACGTCGGGACCTTGGGTCGCCTCGAAGGCGCGGGCCGGGTCGGCAGCATCGTGAATGCGGGCATTGTCGGGCCCGGCAGCAGCATCGGCTCGCTGACTGTCGCCGGCGATTACGCAAGCAACGGCGGCGTGCTCGAGGTCGAAGCCGAGCTTGGAGCGGACAATTCGCTTTCCGACCGTCTGATCGTCGGCGGTGCGACATCGGGCAGCACGCGCGTGACCGTCATCAATCGCGGCGGGCTCGGCGCGCAGACCGTCGAGGGCATCAAGATCGTCGATGTCGCGGGCGCGTCGAACGGCAGTTTTGTTCTCGATGGCGACTATCTGTTCGACGGTGAGCAGGCGGTGATAGCGGGGGCCTATGGCTACCGGCTCTACAAGAACGGGATCGCGACGCCGCAGGATGGCGACTGGTATCTCCGTTCGTCGCTACTGAATGCGCCGAACGAGCCGCAGGGCCCGCTCTACCAGCCGGGCGTGCCGCTTTACGAGAATTACGGACAGGTGTTGGCATCGCTCAACACGCTGCCGACGCTGCAGGAACGCGTCGGCAATCGCCAGTGGGCGCGTTCGGCAGACGGCGCGAGCACCGGCATCTGGGGCCGTATGGAAAGCACACGGGCCCGGCCCGAAGCGCGCGTGTCGACGGCCGGCACCGACGCCAATATCGACAGCTGGAAGCTGCAGATCGGCGCCGACCGGACGCTCTTTGAAAGCGACAAGGGCGCGCTCGTCGCGGGCATCACCGGCCATTATGGCGAGTCCAACGCGTCGGTCCGCTCGATGTTCGGCAACGGCACGATCAAGGCGAAGGCCTACGGCACCGGCGCGACGCTGACCTGGTACAGCCAAGGCGGCTTCTACGCCGATGCGCAGGCCCAGTTCGCCTGGTTCGACGGCCGTCTGACCTCGTCGGTTCTCGGCACGCTCGTCGACGATAACGGCGGGACGGGCAAGGCCTTCAGCCTCGAGCTCGGCAAGCGCGCCGTCGTCGGCGGTGGGCTCACGGTTACGCCGCAGGTCCAGATGAGCTACCAGGATGCCGATTTCGACAGCTTCGCCGATCCGTCGGAGGCGATGGTCTCCTCGGCGAAGGGTGACAGTCTGAAGACGCGCTGGGGCATCTCGCTCGATCATCAGAAGGAATGGGAGTCGAGCGGGACGACGCGCCGGAGCCACCTCTATGGGCTGATCAATGTGAGCTATGAGTGGCTCGACGGTACCGAGGCAAATGTGTCGGGCACCGCCATTCGCAACGCGAACGACCGGCTGCGGGGCGAGATCGCCCTGGGTGGAAGTCTCGGTCTCAATGACCGGGTGACCCTTTACACCCAGGCATCGGCGAGCTCGTCCTTCCGCGATTTCGGCGACGATTACAGCCTCAAGGGCGTCGCCGGCGTGCGCGTCGCCTTCTGACAGTTCCAATTTTCCGGATTACATAGGAGAAAAATGATGGCCAGCGCAGCGCAAGCCGCGACCCTGCCCCTGTTCTACAAGGATCTCACGCCGATCAACGCTCGCGACCACGGGAGCTGGCGGAGCCGCACGACCGACAAGGCGAGCTGGCTCGCCGCGCAGCATGTCGTGCCGCTCACGGTCGAGGAGTTCGCGGAGGCGCAGCGCCATTATCCGATCATCTTCTCGATGGGCGACGATCCGATCCCGCTCGCGCTGATGGGCCTCAACGACGGGGTGAACGTATTTGTCGAGGCCGACGGCGGTCTTGCCGAGGCCGTCTATGTCCCGGCCTATGTACGGCGCTATCCCTTCATGCTGGCGCGTATTTCGCCCGAAAGCGCCGATCTATCGCTCTGTTTCGATGCGACCACCGATCTGGTCGGCGACTTTGCCGAGGGAACGCTCCTGTTCGACGGCGAAGCTCCAAGCGAAGCGTGCCGCTCGGCGCTGCAATTTTGCGAGAAATTCGAGATCGCCGGACAGAAGACCGGCGCCTTCATGGCCGAAGTCGCCAAGCATGGTCTCCTCATGGACGGCGAACTCACTGTTCAGCCCGGCGATGGACGTCAGCCATTCGTCTATCGCGGTTTCCAGATGATTGACGAGGCGAAGTTTCGCGAACTCGATGCCGAGGTGCTCCGCGAGTGGAACCGGAACGGCGCCCTGACCCTTGTCGTCGCGCACCTGTTCTCGCTGAATCTGATGAGCAGGATCTTCGATCGCCAGCATCCTGTGTCGCGATGAAGCTGCTGCGCCGCCTTGGATGCCTCGTCGGAAAGCATGAACGCTGGCGCGAACGCGTTTGGCGCGAAGGGTCATTCTACAAAGGCATCTGCCTGCATTGCCGGACACCGATGGTCCAGGATGCCCAGCGTCGCTGGCATGTTGACCGCGCACGATAAAATGCCCGACTGCTTCAGGCTTCGTCCGGCCAGCCGCTGGCACTGAGAATCGATGCGCCGGGAAATCATCCTTTCGGCAGCGGCGGTTGCCGCCTTGCTCTGGTCGGGTGAAAGCACCGCTCCACGGATGCCCGACAAGACGGCCGGCGACCGTCTGATCCTCGTCGATGTCTTCAGGTCGGTCGAGGATTGTGCCGCCGCGTCCGGTATCGGCCATGCGGCATGCCTGGCGGGCGAGCGGACTGCTTGGGCCAGGCACGAGCGATTCGGCCCGAAGTTCGGGACGCGCGCATTGTGCGAGGCCCGCTTCGGCGCCGGGGGCTGCGTGGTCACGCACTCCCATAGCGCGACGCCGGCGAGCCCGGCGCCTGTGGGCTTCCTGCTCTGCAGGGCTGGACCCCGCGGCTGTCGCTCTCCTGCGTTTGCTCCGGTCTATCGCACGGTCCCGGGCTTCGAGTTCACGGTGACAGGCGGCGGGATTGCTCGTCGCATTTCAGCCTATGCGGGCCGTTTCCGTGTCAGCCGCTTGTCGGTCGATCCGACGGATATATCATGATGTCGCTCGCCGGTTGTCGCTGTATCTTCTGCCACGACCGACCGCATTGATGTCCATGTCGAACATTCGTGCATCGTTTCGGGTGCGATCAGCATGTGACCGATGTGATCGAGACGCGGTCGCGGCCAAGCCGTTTCGCCCGGTAAAGCGATTCGTCTGACGCGCGGAGCAATTCAGCGGCATGAGAGGCTATCGGTCCGGCGACAGTGGCCACATCGAGCAGAGCGACCCCGATGCTGATCGTCACTCGTCCGCGATCCGTTGCAGGGTGCGGAATCGCGAGATCGTTGATAGCGCGCCGGCAGCGGTCCGCGAGTTCGCCGGCAGCCCGCGGGCTGGCGTCCGAAACGACCAGCGCGAATTCCTCGCCCCCGTACCGGGCGACCGCGGCCGAGCCCCGGGTGCCTTCCTGCAGTGCCGCCGAAACGGCGCGCAGGCATTGATCGCCGGCGGGGTGACCGAATTGATCATTGTAGAGTTTGAAATGGTCGATATCGACAAGCAGCACTGCAACATTGCTTCGGTTCGCGCCCGCGCGGCGCAATTCCCGATGCAACCGCGTTTCGAGCCCGCGGCGATTGAGCAGCCCCGTGAGATGGTCGCGTGCGGCTATGGAAAGCAGCCGGCGGCGCGACCTCTTGAGCCTTCTTTCGGTTC
>CBJKNR010000165.1:0-7603 GCA_966417555.1 uncultured Sphingopyxis sp. | reverse complement strand
TTCTTCCTCGTCGTCTATTTCGCCGTAAAATACCGCCGCCGCTCGGCGGACGAGTGGAAGGCGCGTTTTGCAGCATGATCCGGTCGGTTTTGGCCCTGCTGGCCTTGCTGTTCACCTCGGGCTGCTCGGCTGACGCGGTGATCGCCCAGCCGACCCTCGACGGCCAGCCGCCGATCGTCATCGCGCATCGCGGCGCATCGGGCGAACGCCCCGAACATACGCTCGCAAGTTACAGGCTGGCGATCGAGCAAGGGGCCGATTTCATCGAACCCGATCTGGTGCTGACGAAGGACGGCGTACTCGTCGCGCGGCACGAGAATGAGATTTCGGAGACGACCGACGTCGCGAACCACTCCGAATTCGCCGGCCGCAAGAGGGTCAAGACGATCGACGGGCAAAAGGTGACCGGCTGGTTCACCGAGGACTTCACGCTCGCCGAACTCAAGACGCTGCGCGCGCGCGAGCGGCTGCCGAAGCTGCGCAGCACCGAATATGACGGGCAGTTCGAAATTCCGACCTTCGAGGAAATCCTGACGTTGCTCGCCGAGGTCAACAAGGATCGGAAGAAGCCCGTCGGCGTCTATCCCGAGACCAAGCATCCGGGCTATTTCGCCTCGATCGGCCTGCCGCACGAGGCGCCGCTGCTCGCGATGCTGAGCCGCTTCGGCTATCGCGGCCGCACGGCGCCGGTCTTCATCCAGAGCTTCGAAGTTGGCAATCTGATGGACCTGCGCGCGAAGAGCGATCTGCCGTTGATCCAGCTGATGGACGCCGAAGGCGGCCCCGCCGACCGGCCCGACACCAGCTATGCCGCCATGGCGTCGCCCGCGGGGCTCAAGATGATAGCCGCCTATGCCGACGGCATCGGCCCCAACAAGGCGATGGTGATCCCGCGCGCGACCCTCGGCCGCCTCGGCAAGCCGACGCATCTGGTGCGCGATGCCCACGAAGCGGGTCTCAAGGCGCATCCCTGGACATTCCGCCGCGAAAATTATTTCCTGCCGCTCGGCGAGAAAGGCGGTATCAATCCCGCGGGCCACGGCGGCCTCGCCGCGGAGATCGACGCCTATCTCGCGACCGGGATCGACGGCCTGTTCAGCGACAATCCGCGCGAGGCTGTCGCCGCGGTGAAAGGGAGCGGACAATGAGCGAAAAGCCCTTGGGCCAGAGCGGCCTCTCGATCCGGCCCTTCGTCCTCGGCGGCAATGTCTTTGGCATGACCGCCGATCGCGATGCGAGTTTTGCGGTGCTCGACCGCTTCGTCGAGCGCGGCGGCGGGATGATCGACACCGCCGACGTCTATTCGGCGTGGGTTCCGGGCCACAAGGGCGGCGAGTCCGAAAGCATGATGGGTGCGTGGCTGAAGCAAAGCGGCGCGCGCGACCGGATATTGATTGCGACCAAGGTGGGCATGATGCCGGGCGGGCTGAAACCCGACCGTATCCGTGAGGCGGTGCAGGGGTCGCTCGACCGCCTCGGCACCGGTACCATCGACCTCTATTTCGCGCACAAGGACGATCCGGACGTGCCGCTGGGCGAAGTGCTCGGTGCTTTTGCCGAGCTGATCGACGCCGGCATCGTGCGCGCGATCGGCGCGTCCAACTATTCGGCCGAGCGGCTCGCCGAGGCGCTGCGCGTATCGGACGAAAAGGGCCTGCCGCGCTTCACCGCGATGCAGCCTGAGCTCAACCTGCTCGACCGCGATCAATATGAGGGGCCGCTACAGCAGCTGTGCCTCGACGAGGGGCTCGGCGTCGTCACCTATTTCAGCCTCGCCTCGGGCTATCTGTCGGGGAAATATCGCAGCGCGGACGACCTCGGCAAAAGTCCGCGCGGCGCGCGGGTCAAACCCTATCTCGAAGGAAGGGGGCCAGCGGTGCTGTCCGCGATGGACCGGATCGCGGCCGAGACAGGCGCCACGCTGCCGCAGATCGCGCTCGCTTGGGTTGCGGCGCAGCCCGGAGTGACTGCGCCAATCGCCAGCGCCACAACCGCCGGGCAACTCGACGAATTGCTCGGCAGTCTCGACCTGCGATTGAGTGAAGATCAGCTGGCGGCGCTGGACAGGGGTTGACACGCCACTCGCTGCGCTGCAGCAAAAAACGGCCTTTCGCGCTTTCGCGCCGCACTTTTAGCGGCTAAACCCCGCGCCATGTCCACGCTCCCGAAAACGCTCACCCTCGACACCTCGACCAGCCGCGCCAACCCGACGCCGCAGCCGATGAAACGTCTGACGGTGCCGCGCATCCGCCAGCGCAAGGGCGGCGAGCCGCTCGTGATGCTGACCGCCTACACCGTCCGCATGGCGCAGCTGCTCGACCCGCATTGCGACATGCTGCTCGTCGGCGATTCGCTCGCGCAGGTGATTTACGGCCTGCCGCACACGGTCGGGGTGACGATGGACATGATGGCGCTGCACGGCGCCGCCGTTGTGCGCGGCAGCTATCATGCGGCGGTGATTGTCGACATGCCGTTCGGCAGCTATGAAGGCAGCCCGCAGCAGGCGTTCGACAATGCCGCGCGGCTGCTCAAGGAAACCGGCGCCGCCGCAGTGAAGGTCGAGGGCGGCAAGGTGCTCGCCCCGACGATCGAATTTCTGACCCAGCGCGGCATTCCGGTGATGGGGCATGTCGGGCTGACCCCGCAGGCGGTCAATATCCTCGGCGGCTATGGCGTCCGCGGCAAGAGCGAGGAGGAAGCGCGCTCGATCGTCGAGGATGCGATAGCCGTCGCGCAGGCCGGGGCTTTCTCGATCGTGATCGAAGGCGTGCTCGAATCGATCGCGGTCGAGATCACGAACAAGGTCGCCTGCCCGACGATCGGCATCGGCGCCTCGGCGCAGTGCGATGGTCAGGTGCTCGTCACCGACGACATGCTCGGCATGTTCGAACGCGTTCCCAAATTCGTGAAGCGTTATCAGGATATGGCGAGCGTCGTGAACGGCGCGGTCAAGCATTATGCCGATGAAGTCAGGTCCCGTTCATTCCCGACCGAGGATCAGACCTACGCCGGTTGACGGCCCGGCGGTCCGGACAAAGTGAAACGCTTGGTGTTTTTCGGTGCCGTCGCTAAGGAAGCGACCGGCCCTGGTGCCGATATTGAGTTTATGGAGGTTTGATTGGCCCTGAGCCCGACCAACGACGCAGCGCTGTTGCAGGAAGTCGACGAAGCCGTCCGCAAGGACTGGCTCGACAACATCGTGCAAAACTACGGCCGCTGGATCATCGGCGGCGTGCTGGCCGCCCTGCTGGCGTTCGGCGGCTATCTGTTCTGGAACCACCGGCAGGATGTTGCGCGCGGCGAACAGGCCGAGCAGCTGATTGCCGCGTTCGAAAAGCTCGGCACCAACCAGCCGCGTGCCGCGGCTGCCGAGTTGCAGAAGCTCGCCGCCAGTGGGAATCCCGCCTATCGCGCCGTCGCGCAGATGCAGGAAGCGAACATCAAGGCGCAGACCGGCGACCTGAGAGGCGCCGCCGCCCTGATGGCGAAAGTCGCTGCCGACACGAAGCTCGATCAGTCGCTCCGCGACCTCGCGCTGATCCGCCAGACGGCATTCGAATATGACACGCTGAAACCCGAAACCGTCATCGCCCGGATGAAGCCGATGGTCGACGCAAAGGATCCGGCGTCGAGCTGGTTCGCGAGCGCCGCCGAACTGTCGGCGACCGCGCATTACCAGCTCGGCCAGTTCGACCAGGCGGGCGCGCTCTACGGCCGAATCGCCAAATTGCCCGACGTCACCAAGTCGCTGCAGTCGCGCTCGGTGCAGATGGCGGGCATGCTGGGCGTCGACGCGGTCGCGGACCGCGCAACCGACAGCGCTGCGGCTGAAAGCAAGGCGGCGCAAGGCGCCGAAGCCGAACAAAAGGCGGCGCAAGGCGCCGCCGGGGACCAGAAAGGCAACGCCGCGCCGAAGGCAGCGGCGGCCGCGAAGAGTGAGGAAGCCAATTAATATGCGGAATGCGCGTTTCGGAATCTATGCGGCGCTGCTCGCTTTGCCGCTCGGCGCTTGCGGCGTACTGAAGGGCGACGGCGGGCCAAAGACCCCGACGATCGGCGATCGCGTGTCGATCCTGTCGAACGACAACAGCATCAAGGTCGATCCGGCGACCGCGTCGATCGCGGTCGTACTGCCCGAACCCGCGGTCAATGCGGCTTGGGCGCAATCGGGCGGCAATGCGTCGAAATCGATGGGGCATCCGGCGCTCGGCGCGGCGCGCACCAAGGTGTGGGAAGCGAGCATCGCGGGCAGTACCAACAAGCAGCGTCTCGCCTCGTCGCCGGTGATCGCCGACAACCGCCTGTTCGTCGTCGACACCGATGCCGTCGTCTCGGCCTTCGCTGCCGACACGGGCGCCAGGTTGTGGAGCGCGGCGATCGGAAGCACCGGCAAGGATTTCAAGGACTCCCTGTTCGGCGGCGGCGCTGCGGTCGACGGCAATGTCGTCTATGCCACCAGCGGAGTCGGCGATGTCGCGGCGCTGAATGTCGCCGACGGCTCGGTGATCTGGAAGGTGAAGCCGGCGGGTCCGCTGCGCGGCGCGCCGACGATCGCCTTTGGCGGCGTCTATGTGATCAGCCAGGACAACCAGATTTTTGCGCTCAACGCCGCCAATGGCCAAGTCCAGTGGCAGGCGACGGCGTCGATGGAGGCCGGCAGCGTGTTTGGTGCCGCGTCGCCCGCGGCGGGGCAGGGAACGATCGTCGCCGGCTTCTCGTCGGGCGAGGTTCAGGCCTATCGCTACGAGAACGGCCGCGACCTCTGGGAAGACGCGCTCGCGCGTACGTCGATGGCGCTGTCGGTGTCGACACTCACCGACGTCGATGCCGATCCGGTCGTCGATCGCGGCCGCGTCTTCGCGCTCGGCCAGGGCGGCCGCATGGCGAGCTATGAACTCGTCACCGGCCAGCGCAGCTGGGAAATTTCCATCGCCGGCATTTCGACCCCCTATGTGGTCGGCGAGTGGGTCTATGCGATGACCGACGACGGCAAGCTGCTGTGCGTCGCGCGCGCGAACGGCAAGGTGCGCTGGCTGCAGCAGCTCGCGCGCTTCCGTGTCGAAACCGAAAAGAAGAAGAAGGACCCGATCCGCTGGAGCGGTCCGATCCTCGCGGGCGGGCGGCTGATAGCGGTCAACAGCGAGGGCACGCTGTCCGAATTCTCGCCGACCGACGGATCGCTGCTGGGCTCGACCGAATTCAAGTCGCCGCTGTCGCAGACTCCGGTAGTCGCGAACAATATTTTGTACGTCCTCGCGGACGACGGGACGATCACGGCCTGGCGCTGACACGGCGTCCGGGCCGGGGCGGCCCGGTGGAAGAATAGGGGTAAGCTCCATGTCGCGATTCGCGACGATCGCCATTGTCGGCCGGCCCAATGTCGGCAAATCGACCTTGTTCAACCGGCTGGTCGGCAAGCGCCTCGCGCTCGTCGACGATCAGCCGGGCGTGACGCGCGACCGCCGCGAGGGCGACGGCAAGCTGCTCGGGCTCGAATTCCGCATCGTCGATACCGCCGGGTTCGAGGATCAGGACGCCGCAACGCTGCCCGGCCGGATGCGCGTCCAGACCGAAAAGGCGGTGCGCGAGGCCGATGCTGCGCTGTTCCTGATCGACGCGCGCGCCGGCGTGACCCCGCTCGACGAGGAAATCGCGCGCTGGCTGCGCAGCGAGGATACGCCGATCATCCTGTGCGCGAACAAGGCCGAGGGTAAGCAGGGCGAAGCGGGGATGATGGAGGCCTGGTCGCTTGGCTTCGATACCGTCCTCGCATTGAGCGCTGAACATGGCGAGGGGCAGGTCGAACTGTTCGATGCGCTGCGCCCGATCGTCGAGCCCTTCATGGAGGGCGAAGCCGAAGAAGTGGACGAGGCGGACGAAGATGCGCCGCCCGGACCGATGAAGCTCGCGATCGTTGGCCGCCCGAACGCGGGCAAATCGACGCTGATCAACCGCATGATCGGCGAGGACCGGCTGATCACCGGGCCCGAGGCCGGGATCACGCGCGATTCGATCCGCGTCGACTGGCAATGGGAAAAGGACGGCGAGGTCCACGAGATTCAGCTGTTCGATACCGCAGGCATGCGCAAACGCGCGAAGGTGGTCGACAAGCTCGAGAAACTGTCGGTCGCCGATGCCTTGCATGCGGTCGATTTCGCCGAGGTGGTCGTGCTGCTGCTCGACGCCACGAAAGGCCTCGAGGCGCAGGACCTGCGAATCGCCGACCGGGTGCTGCAGGAAGGGCGCGCGCTGATCGTCGCGCTCAACAAATGGGATATCGCCGAGGATCCGTCGGCGCTGTTCAACGGCGTGCGCACCGCGCTCGACGACGGGCTGAGCCAGGTCAAGGGTGTACCCGTGCTCAGCATTTCGGGCGCGACCGGCAAGGGGATCGACACGCTCGTTCGCGTCGCTTTCGAGCAGCGCGAAATCTGGACCAATCGCGTGTCGACCGCGCGGCTCAACCGCTGGTTCGAGGGCGCGGTGACCGCAAACCCGCCGCCGGCACCGGGCGGCAAGCGGATTAAGCTGCGCTATATCACCCAGGCGCGCACGCGGCCGCCGACCTTCGTCGTCTTCGGCTCGCGCACCGACGCGCTGCCGGGAAGCTACGAGCGCTATCTGGTCAACGGCATGCGCAAGGAACTGGGGTTCCAGGGCGTGCCCGTGCGGCTCAATTTCCGCAATTCGCGCAACCCCTATGACGAGTGACGGGTCGGCGCTGGTCGTCGATGCGCGCGGGATGCGCTGTCCCTGGCCGGCGCTCAGGCTTGCGCGCGCGATGCGCGAGGCGTCCGAGGTGCTGCTGATCGCCGACGATCCCCAGGCAGCACGCGAGGTCGCGGCGCTGGCGGGCGAGCGTGGCTGGGTGGTCGAGGAGGCTGCTTCGGCCTCCGGCGATACAGGCTGGCGCGTCCGGCGTTGATCCAAAATGGGGCGTCTCGGGTCATCCGAACCCCTGCACCGTAACGTCTTTTTTACCCAACTTGGGGCATGGACCGGCCGGGACCACGGCCGAATTTGAATACCAAGGGACTAAAGCATTGGACGAAATCCTGGTCGATTGGGATGAGTTTCGCGCGACGCGGACCCAATTGGGCGCCGCATTTGTGCGGATTCTCGGCTATTTTCGCGAGGACGGCATCAAATCGGTCGCCGCGATCGAGGAAGCGATGCGCGCACGCGACGCGCGCGGTCTCGTCATGCCCGCCCACACGCTGAAAAGCGAGGCGCGCCAGTTCGGCGGCGAAAAGCTCGGCGCGCTTGCCGAAGACATCGAGGTCTTCGCGCGTCATTGCGTCGAAAGCCAGACCAGTCCCGACGAATATCTGCCGCGCGTCGTCACGCTGCGCCCGCTGTTCGAGGAAACGCTCGCCGCGCTCGAACGCGAAGCGAACCCGCTCGTCCAGCGCCGCCCCTCGGGTTTCGGCCGCGCCATAGGTTACTGACCGGCCGCGGTCTTTCGCATCGGCTGCAGCTGCCAGCGCGACAGGCTGCGCCACAGCCATTCGAGCGGGCCATATTGATAGCGGGCGAGCCAGGGCTTCGACCAGAGCAGCATCGCGGCCCACATGCCGAAGCAGAAGAGATAGAGCGGCAGGCG
>CBJKNR010000164.1:0-7619 GCA_966417555.1 uncultured Sphingopyxis sp. | reverse complement strand
GGTCGATGATGCCGTCCTTGACCAGGTCGGTGTACTCGCTGCGGCGGGCGTCGTGGAGATTCTCGAAATGCTGGTGCCAGACGAGCATCTTGAGGTCGTATTTTGTCGTGAAGCCACCCACTTTCCCTTCGCGATGCTGGGCGATTCGCTGGGGCAGGTCGCTGGTCACGCCGATGTAGAGCGTGCCGTTGCGCTTGTTGGTGAGGATATAGATCCAGCCTTGCTTCATGATGCACGGCTATACTGGGCCCCGGCTTTCGCCGGGGATCGCCTTGTCCGCTATGGAGTAATTTCGTTGGTGTCCTACTTCTGCCGCGGCCTGAGCGCTGGCCCCACCTCGCGAATATCCTCGACCCAGATATAGCCGTTGAAGCTCGCGGGCACCTTCGCGAGCTGCTGCGGCGTCGTCAGCCCTTCGTTCGACTTGCCGCTCTCGTACGGGCCCAGCACGATGATGCGCGCGCCGACGCTGTCCATCCGCTGGATCAACCGGTCGGGCCAGCCCCAGAAGGCCCATTGGTAGTTGATCGGGATCGCGATCACGCCATCGCGGCAGCTCTCGGGTACGATGCCCGTCCAGCCCCAGGTCACATAATCCCTGGTGCAGGCCTTCGCGCCGCCTTTCAGGTCGAACGACCAATTGTCCGGCAGCAGCTGCCGCATCCGCTTCACCGGGCGTTCGCCGCCGTAAAAGGCGTCGCCGATCTTCCGGCTGTCGCGACCCGAGGCTTTCAGGATCGCGAAGAGCTGGTCGGCCTCTGCAGCGTCGTTCGATTTGAAGTTGAAGAGGATCGGGTGGACAGGGAGCGCGGCGAGCCCTTCCTCGACCGTCGGCATCTTGCCGACGCCCTTGCCGCGCAAGGGGAAGGTCCTGCCGCCGTCGGCAGTATAGCCATAACCGATGTCGAGCGCCTTGAGCCCGGCAAGCGTCAGGTCACGCGTGTCGCCCTTGCCATCGGTGCGGCAATCGACGGTCCAGTCATGGAACAGGACCATGCGCCCGTCCTTTGTCGGCGCGACGTCGACCTCGACCATCGCCGCGCCGAGCCCGACCGCCCAGCGCATCGATTCGGGGGTGTTTTCGAACACCTCGTGGGCCGGCGGGAACGCATGCGCAGCGGTGCAGGTGTCGCGGCCGGCGGCGGCGCGCTTGTCGTAGAGGTGATAGACGCCGCGGTGCGCGATCAGCTTCGGCTTGCCTTGCGGATCGGACGCGAGGAAGCTGGCATTGCTGAGCGTTCCCCATGCGACGAGCGCGGCAAAGAGCCAGAGCAGGATTTTGGTGCGTCGCTTCATCGGCTTTTTGGACGGGCCTTCGAGGGCGCTGGCCCAATCCTGATCGTCCGTCATCATTCCCCCCATTCGTCATGCTGAACTTGTTTCAACATCCATGGCCCGCTCTCTCGTTCGACGCTGTGGCACTGGAAAGGGCAGGCCATGGACCCTGAAACAAGTTCAGGGTGACGAGAAACTATAGGTTAGCCAACAACCGCTTCGCCTCGTCGCAATCGGCCGAAATCTGCGCCATCAGCGCGTCCATATCCCCGAACTTTGCCTCGGGCCGGATGAAGGCGTGGAAGGCGACGTCGATTTCCTGCCCGTAAAGGTCTTCGGCGAAATCGAAAAAATGCGGTTCGAGCAATTCCTTGGGCGGGTCGAAGCTCGGGCGGATGCCGAGATTGGCGGCGCCTTTCAGCACGCGGCCATCGGCAAGGCGGCCGGTCACCGCATAGATGCCGTAGCGCGGGCGCAGATAATTGCTCATGTCGATGTTCGCGGTCGGAAAGCCGAGCAGGCGGCCCTGCTTGTCGCCGTGCTGGACGATCCCGCGCACGGTGAAGGGACGCGTGAGCAGGCGCGTCGCGGTTTCGCAGTCGCCCGCCTGCAGCGCCTCGCGGATGCGGCTCGACGAGATGACTTCCTCTGCGTCGTCGACAGGGGCGACCATTTCGGTGAAGAAGCCGAGGCGGCGCGCATGGTCGGCGAGCGTGACGACATCGCCGCCGCGGCCCTTGCCGAAGACGAAGTCGGCGCCGGTGACGATCCCCGCCGCGCCGTAGCGATCGAGCAGCAGCCCGGTGATGAAATCCTCGGCCGTCGTGCCCGCGAGCGCGGCGTCGAAGGGCAGGACGAGCATTGCGTCGGCGCCCGCCGCGGCGAACAATTCCCGTCTTTGGTCGAGCGTCGTCAGGCGGAAGGGCGGGACGTCGGGCTTGAAGAAGCGTACCGGATGCGGGTCGAAGGTCGCGACGATCGCGGGAAGCCCCTCGTCCTTCGCGTGATGGACCGCGCGGCCCACGACCGCCTGGTGCCCCGCATGAAAACCGTCGAAATTGCCGAGCGCGATCACCCCGCCGCGCAAGCGTCCTTCGATGCGGTCGTGGCCGTCGAGGCGGATCACAGGCCCACCTCTCTCCGTTCGTGCTGAGCTTGTCGAAGCACCGTTCTTCCTTTCAGCGTCGCCGAAGAAAAGAACAGCCCTTCGACAAGCTCAGGGCGAACGGGTTTGGAGATCGAGCTCATGGGGCGGGTGGGGTGACGGGCACGAGCCCCGCCTTGAGCACGCGGATCGCGTTGCCGCCCATCACAGCGCGAATCTCGTCGTCGCTGAACCCCGCGTCGATCAGCGCCTGCGTGACCTGCACCAGCTTCGACGTGTCGAAGCGCACCGTCGTCGCGCCGTCATAGTCGCTGCCGAGAGCGACATGCTGGACCCCCACGAGGTCGCGGACATGCTTCATCGCTTTTGCGATGCTCGCGGGCGAGGTGTCGCACACCGCTGCGTCCCAATAGCCGATGCCGATCAGGCCGCCGGTTGCGGCCAGCCCGCGGATCTGGTCGTCGGAAAGGTTGCGGTTGACCTTGCATGTCGCCTGTACCCCGCCATGGCTCGATACGACGGGGCGGCGCGCGATCTTCAGAATGTCGGCGACGCAGGCGCTCGAGCAATGTGCAATGTCGACGATCATGCCCTTCGCCTCCATCGTTTCGACCACCTGTCGCCCGAGCGGGGTGAGCCCGCCCTTCTTCAGCCCGTGCATCGATCCCGCGAGATCATTGTCGAAGAAATGGGTCAGCCCCGCCATCCGGAAACCCGCGGCATAAAGCTTGTCGAGATTGGCGGGCTTGCCTTCGAGCCCATGCAGCCCCTCGATGCTGAGCATCGCGCCGACCGGCGGCACCTTGCCGCGGCGGTCGGCGAGCAATGTGTCGATATCCTCGGGCGTATCCACCGCGCGCAGCTCGCCGCCCGAAGCCGCGACCGCGCGGTGCAGCTTTTCGGCGTGCCAGAGCGAGCGTTCGAGCAGCGAGTTCCACGTCCGCACGGGCTGGAGCTGCGCGATCACCAGACCCGTGATATTGTCGGTGTCGGCGCCGTTCGCGTCGTAATTCTGGCCCTTCGGCGACTTTGTGGTGCTCGCGAGGATTTGCAGCGCGACATTTCCGTCCTCGAGCCGCGGCAGGTCCATATGACCGCGCCCGGCGCGGTTCAGGAAATTGCGGCTCCACAGCAGGCTGTCGCTGTGCAGGTCGACGATCGTCAGCGTCCGGTGCAGTGCCTGCGCGCGCGCCGAAACCTGCGGCAGCGGCTTGCCGTCGACCTTGTTGAGATCCTTCTCGATGATGCCGGGCGCGAGCGCGAAAAAGACACCCGCGGCAAGCGCGACGATGATCAGCAGGGCGATCAACCAGCGGCGCATCTTCTTCCTCTCCTAGCGGACTGTTTCAGGCTTTTGATCATCGTCATTGCGAGCGGCGAAGCCGCGCGGCAATCCAGGGGCGGCGCAAACCGCACTGGATTGCTTCGCTTCGCTCGCAATGACGATGATGGCCGGCATCCGGGTCAGTCCGTCCTGCGGCTGAAGGTCACAAAGCTGTACGCGGGGCGGCCGGCCTCGTCGGTGGGATGGTCGTCGCGCGCGACCTCCTTCCAGTCGGCGGCCGCGGGATAGTCGATCGCGGCGTCACCCCCTGGTTCGAGCGCGACTTCGGTCAGCTCGATGCGGTCGGCGAGGGGGAGGAAGAGGCGATAGATTTCGGCGCCGCCGATCACCATCACATGCGGCGCGTTGGCGAGCTTCAGCGCCTCCTCGATCGTCGCCACGGGTTCGGCGCCCTCGTCCTGCCAGTCGGGATCGCGGGTGAGCACGATATGGCGGCGGCCCTCCAATATGGCGGGCAGGCTGTCGAAGGTCTTGCGCCCCATGATCATCGGGCGCCCCATCGTCAGCTGCTTGAAGCGACGGAGGTCGGCGGGCAGGTGCCACGCCATCTTGCCGTCGGCGCCGATCACGCCATTGGCAGCGCGGGCGAGGATCAGCGTGATTTCGGGTCGATTCATGCGGGAGAGGCTCCAACCCATGTGGCGTGGCCGAGCTTGCGCCCCTCGCGCACCTCGGTCTTGCTGTAATGATGGACGTGGCAATGCTCGTCGGCGAGCAGCGCGGATATGGCCGCGATGTCGGCGCCGATCAGGTTGCGCATCGTGACGGGCAAGGCCCGCGTCGCGGTGCTGCCGAGCGGCAGGCCGGCGACGGCGCGGATATGGTTTTCGAACTGGCTGGTCACCGCGCCCTCGATCGTCCAGTGGCCGCTGTTGTGGACGCGCGGCGCCATCTCGTTGAAGACCGGGCCGTCCTCGGTCGCGAAGAATTCGCCGGTGAGCACGCCGACATAGTCGAGCTCTTCGGCTATCTTCGCCATCAGCGCGCGCGCCTCTTCCTGCTGGTCGAGCACGATTTGCGGCGGCGGCAGGCTCGAGGTTGCGAGGATGCCGCCTTCGTGGACGTTGACGGGCGAGTCCCAGAAGCGGATTTCGCCATCGATGCCGCGGACGAGAATGACCGAAAATTCATGCGCGAAGGTCACGAAGCCTTCGAGCACGGCGGCGTGGCGGCCGATCGCGTCCCAGGCCGTGTCGGCATCGGTGGCCGTCATGATCCGCGCCTGTCCCTTGCCGTCGTAACCCATGCGCACCGTCTTGAGGATCGCGGGGGCGCCGATCTCGCCGAGTGCCACGTCGAGCGCGGCGCGGTCGGGGACTGCGGCGAAGGGTGCGGGGCGGCCGCCCAGTCCCGCGACGAAAGTCTTTTCCTCCAGCCGGTCCTGCGCGATCTCGAGCCCCGCCGCGCCGGGGCGCACGGCAACATGGCCCGACAGAAAGCGCACCGTGTCGACCGGCACATTTTCGAATTCATAGGTCACCGCGTCGCACGCGGCGGCAAAGGCCGCGAGGCGGGGTTCGTCGTCCCATGCCGCCTGGCTGTGGTGCGCGGTCACTTCTGCCGCGACACTTTCGGCGTCGGGGGCGTAGATATGGACCTTGTAGCCGAGCTGCGCGGCGGCGAGGCCGAGCATGCGGCCGAGCTGGCCGCCGCCGAGGATGCCGATCGTCGAACCGGGAGCCAGCAAGCGGTCAGCCTTCGCGAACGGGGACAGGGGCGACGTTGTTCGTCTGCGCCTCGCGCCACGCGACCAGCTTCCCGGCGAGCGCTGCATCCCCGTTCGCGAGCAGCGCGGCGGCGAAGAGCCCGGCGTTGGTCGCGCCCGCCTTGCCGATCGCGAAGGTCGCGACGGGCACGCCGCCGGGCATCTGGACGATCGAATAGAGGCTGTCGACGCCGCTCAGCGCCGCCGACTGGACGGGCACGCCAAGCACGGGGACGCGCGTCATCGATGCGACCATGCCGGGCAGGTGCGCCGCGCCGCCGGCGCCCGCGATGATCGCTTTCAGGCCGCGTTCGGCCGCGCTTTTGGCATAGGCGACGAGGCGGTCGGGGGTGCGGTGCGCCGAGACGATCTGGACGTCGTGGGCGATACCGAATTCCTCGAGGATCTGGACCGCGTGCGCCATCGTCGGCCAGTCCGACTGGCTGCCCATGATCACACCGACTTGCGGCGCACTGTCGCCCATCACCCGATCCCTCCTGTGGGCCGCGATGAATCGCCGCCGCCTTCCCCCTAGCGACTGCTTGGCGCGCGGGCAACGCCGCGCAATTGATGTCGGGTGCGTTTACCGATTGGTATGAAGTCATGGCTAGGATTGCCGCATCATATCCGTCGGCATCCGGCCGGCGGAGGACAGGGTCGCCGGGGACAAGGCATGGATAGCATAGGGGGGGCACGGATCGCGGTCGACCAGTTCGCCGCTGTACCCGTTGACTCCATCGAGGACCAGTTGCGGGAAGTCCGCCGGGAACGCGACGCGCTGCGCCGCGAAAACCGTGTACTGAAGATTGCCGTCGCCGAACTGGAGCGGGTGTCGGAACGCGACACGCTGACGCCCCTGTTCAACCGCCGCTATTTCCTCACCGCGATCCATCACCGCATGGCGCGGTTCGAGCGGCACGCCGAACGCGCCGCGGTCGTCTTTATCGACGTCAATCAGCTCAAATATATCAACGACAATTTCGGTCACGCGGCGGGCGACTTCGCGCTGATGGAAATCGCGAAAAGGCTCGCCGGATCGATCCGCGCGACCGACGTCGCGGCGCGCATCGGCGGCGATGAATTCGGGCTGATCCTCGACCAGTCGAGCGAGGAAGGCGCGCGCACGCAGGTCAACCGGCTGTGCGACGTGCTGACCGCCGCGCCGGCCGCCTATGACGGGCACGAGATCGCGCTTTCGGCCTGCTTCGGGGTTGCGATGCTGCAGACGGGGATGACTGAATCCGACATATTGGCCGCCGCCGACCGCGACATGTATCGCAGCAAGCAGAGCCTCGGGGGGCTGCCCGGGCACCGCTAACGCGGAATTAACCAGAAAAGCGCATTGTCCTGACCCTCGAACAGGGGGTGGACGATGCGGAACCAGACCGACCCATATCTCGACATCCGGAACCGGATCACCGGCCAGATCGGCGCGCTCGCCGAGGCCTTGCCGCACTGCGCGCTCGCGCAGATCGTGCAGGGGATTGACGATATCCGCTGCCTTGCGCGCGACAACGGCTTCGCCGCGGTCGAGACGCTCGCCAGCCGGCTCGAATCGGCGGTGGCCGGCGGCGGGTACCGCGCCGCGATCCTGACCTATCTCGATGCAATGAGCGACGCCGCCAGCGCGCCGCGCGGGCCGCTGCCTTCGGCGGCGCAGGAGGCGTGGCTGGCATCGGTCGCGGTGCGCCTCGGCCATTGACGCTCACCGCCTGACGATTCACAGCTGACGCCATGGACGCAATCATGTTCGCGCTGGTGGCGGTGCTGCTCGCCAATGCCGACGGGCGGAGCGGGATTGCATTGTCGCGGCTGGTCGGCGCGCGCCCGGACCGGCGCGTGACGGTCGCCGTCGCGTTCGGCGCCTTCGTCGTCAATGCCCTCGTCGCGGCGGTCGCGGGTGCGATCGCCAACCGGATGATCGGGCAGGGCGTGGCCGCGCTGCTCGTCGCGCTCGCGATGCTGACGGCGGCGGGCGCGTTGCTCTGGCGAATGAAACGGCTTCCCGACGCGGCGGCCGGGGGGGCGACGCCTGCGGGGCTCGCCGTGCGCATGCTCGCCGACCAGTTCGGTGACCGCAGCCATTTCCTGATCGGTGCGCTCGCTGCAACGAGCGGCGCAGGCCAATGGGCGGCGGCGGGCGGATTTGTCGGCTGGGTAATCGCGATGCTGCCCGTCCTCGCCTTCGG
>CBJKNR010000163.1:0-7655 GCA_966417555.1 uncultured Sphingopyxis sp. | reverse complement strand
GCTCGATCCCGGGATGCCCGCCGCCGACGAACAGATTGCGCGCGATGCAAGTGTCAAAACGCGGATCGTCGCGCGCGATCCTGCCACGGCGCCCGCGCCGGTCGCGGACGTTGCGCCGCTCGCAGCAAAGGCTGGCGACGCTGAAGCGCCTGTGCCGCCCGCCCCCGTCACCGCGCCGCCCGCCAAACGCGCCGGGCCAGAACAGGCCGAAATGGCCGCTTCTGCCGCGAAAACCGAAGAAGCCGCGCCCATCGTCGTTGCTGCACAGCGCGCGGCGCGTCCCGTCCTTGAGTCGCCGAGCCCGATTTCGGTGATCTCGTCCGAAGACAGCGCAAGTGATTCGGTCGTCGTCACCGGAACCCGCATCACACCACGCAGCGCCCTGCGGCGCGGCGACTGGAATGCCTGCACGGTGAACGACCCGAGCCGGACGCTGTCGCGATGCAGGAAGCTGGCAAACAAGGGGGCGAAAGCCGTCCGCGCCGAAGCCGATGCGCATCTGTCCGACGGGTTGGAACAGGCGTGGGCGGGCGACTTCGGCGGCGCGATCAATGCGTTCGATCGGGCGATCGCCGCCGCGCCCGATCTTTCGATCGGCTATCTCAACCGCGGCCTTGCCTATGATCGCCAGGGCGACGACGCGCGCGCGATGGCCGATCTCGACCGGGCTGTGCAGCACGCCCCGCAGTCCGCGCGCGCCTATTATAACCGCAGCCTTCTCCTGCGGAAACAGGGCGACCTCCGGCGCGCCGACCTCGACGAGCAACGCGCGATCAACCTCGACTCGCGGTATCTGGCTCTACGCCAGCGCCGCGACGATTAGGCGAGGCCGGTCAGCGCTTCCCCCGGCACATCGGCGCGGCCCGCCCGACGACGGCCTTCGCCATCTTCGGCGACTGGCACACCGCCGATCCGGTTATATTCCTGCACAATCTCCGACAGCGCCGAAAGCGCCAGCGTCGCCGGATCGCGCGTAGCGGGGATCAAGCCGACCGACGTGCGAAGCTTCCGGCGTATATGTTCGGGCAGGCCCGCCGCCCGCAAAGCGTCGCGCCGGAGTTCCTGCGTTCGCCGGCTTCCGATCGCGCCGACGTAAAAGGCCGGGAGGTGTAGCGCATGGGGCAGCAGTTCCTCTTCCCAGTCGCGATTGTGAAAGACCGACAGGATCGCGGTCCACGGATCGGTTGCGATCGGTGGCAGCGTCGTCCGCGTGACCAGCCGGACCGCGTCGAAACCGCCCGCTTCGAGTTCGGCCAAGGCGCGCCCGTCGGGCGTCACGACGCCGACATCGGCGCCAAAGGCGGCACCAAGCCGCGCCAGCGCAAGGAGCTCTTCGCCCTGCCCCATCGCCACGATACGCAGCCGCGGCAGATAGCGGACATGGAAGCCGCCCTTATCCCAACCGGCAAAGCCCCGCTCGCCTGACGAAATCCCCGCATGAACGCCGTCTTCGGCCAATCGCAGCACAGCGACCCCGCGGCGGTCGTGCCGCGATAGCGCCTCCGCGATCGCGCGCGGATCGGGACGCGGATTGAACAGAAGATCGATACCGCCGCCGCAAGGCAGTCGGATGTCGAGATAGGGCGACCCGGCCCCGAAGCGCACCAGCCTCGCTTGTCCGTCGGCGAGCGTGCCGATCGCCTCGGCGACGACCGCAGCCTCGATACAGCCGCCCGAAAAGGATCCGGCATATCGGCCGTCTTCGGCGACCGCCATCTGGGCGCCGATCGCGCGCGGCGAGGATCCCTCGATCGCAGTCAGCGTGACCAGCGCGGTTGCCAGCCCCTCCCCGGTCCGGGCCTTTACAAAGCGCAATATGTCGGCGGGCGTGGTTGCAATCATGCGCATTTTGTCCTGAGTTTCATCGCCATGATCGACGCCCGCAATATCACCGCCATCCTGCTCGCCGCGGGCACGTCGCGGCGCTTCGGTACCGGTGACAAGCTGCTTGCGCCGCTCGCGGGCGAGCCATTGGCGCTGCACGCGGCGCGGCGCATCATCGAACTGGCGCCGGGCCGCCGGATCGCGGTCTGCCGGGATGCCGGCGGGACGCTCGCGCAGCAACTCGCTGAGCTTGGTTTCGGGATTGTCGCCAACCCACATCCGGATCGCGGGCTATCCCGATCGCTGGCATGCGGTGTTGCCGAAACGGCGAGATGCTCCAGTGCCGCCGCGCTGGTTTGCCTCGCTGACATGCCCTTCGTCACGTCCGCCCATTTGCAGCGTTTGCTCGCCCGTTTCGATCCCGGCACCGCGCCCGTCGTCGCATCGGGCAACGGCGAGGCGACGATGCCGCCGGCATTGTTCGCGCGCGCGATGTTCGATCGTCTGCGCGAGGGCGAAGGCGACCGCGGGGGCAAGGCGTTGCTCGCGGGGGCCGCAATCGTGCGCGCAGATCCGGGCGAACTCAGGGACATCGACCGGCCGGGCGACCTCCTCGCGCGCTGATCGCGGCGCATCGCGATCACGTCATCTCCGGCAGCTTGTCGATGAACTTGTCGAGCGTGATGGGGTAATTGCGCACGCGTGCGCCGGTCGCATTATAGACCGCGTTCGCAACCGCTGCGGCGACGCCGCAGATACCGAGCTCGCCGACGCCCTTGGCCTTCATCGGCGAGGTGTTGGGGTCGGTCTCGTCGAGGAAAATCACCTCCTGATAGGGGATGTCGGCGTGGACCGGCACCTCATAGCCGGCAAGGTCGTGGTTGACGAAGAAGCCGAAGCGCTTGTCGACCGCGAGCTCCTCCATCAGCGCCGCGCCAGCGCCCATCGTCATGCCGCCGATCACCTGGCTGCGCGCCGCCTTGGGGTTGAGGATGCGGCCCGCGGCGCACACCGCGAGCATCCGCCGGATACGGATTTCGCCTGTCGCAATATCGACGCCGACCTCGACGAAATGCGCGCCGAACGTCGATTGCTGCTTCGCTTCGGCGAGCTTGCCGAATTCGATCATGTCTTCGGCAACCAGCTCACCGTCCTTGGCGGCGTCGCCGAGCGCGAAGCTGCGCTGGCCAGCCTTTACCTTGCCGTCGGCAAAGACGGCATCGACGGGATTGAGCCCGAGCTTTTGCGCCGCCGCCTCGCGGAGCTTGACGCAGGCGGCATAGACGCCCGCGGTCGAACTGTTGGCGCCCCATTGGCCGCCCGAACCCGACGAAACGGGGAAGGAGGAATCACCGAGCTTCACGACGACCTTGTCGAGCGGCACGCCCATCATTTCGGCCGCGGTCTGGCCGATGATCGTATAGCTGCCGGTGCCGATGTCGGTCATGTCGGTCTCGACTGTGACGACCCCTGAAGGGGCGAGCCGGACACGCGCCGCCGAATTGGCGTTGAGATTGTTGCGGAACGCCGCGGCGACGCCCATACCGACCAGCCATTTGCCGTCGCGCACAGCGCCCGGCTTGCCGCGCTTCGACCAGCCGAATTTCTCGGCACCCATTTGCAGGCACTTGTTGAGCTGGCGCTGGGTGAAAGGCCGGCTTGGTACTTCGGGATCGACCTGCGTGTCGTTGAGAATGCGGAACCGTACCGGGTCGAGCCCGAGCTTCTCGGCCATCTCGTCCATCGCGATCTCGAGCGCCATCAAGCCCGGCGCCTCGCCGGGTGCGCGCATGTCGTTGCCCTCGGCAAGGTCGAGCGCAGCGATGCGCATCGCGGTCATGCGGTTCGCGCCCGCATAGAGCAGGCGCGTCTGCGCGACGGCGCCTTCGGGCTTGGCGGCGTTGAGGTCGCCCGACCAGCTTTCGTGGCCGATCGCGGTGAGCTTGCCGTCAGGGGTCGCGCCGAGCCGGATCCGCTGGATCGTCGCCGGGCGGTGCGGTGTGTTGTTCATCATCAACGCGCGGTGGAGCGCGACCTTGACCGGGCGCTTCGCGGCCCGGGCGCCGAGCGCCGCGAGGATCGCGTCGGCGCGGACATAGAGCTTGCCGCCAAATCCGCCACCGACATAGGGCGAGAGCAAACGGACATTCTCTTTGGGCAACCCAAGCGTCTTGGCCACATCGCCCGCCGACCACGCGATCATCTGGTTCGCCGTCCAGACGGTCAGCTTGTCGCCTTCCCACGCCGCGATCGACGCATGCGGTTCCATCATCGCATGCGCCTGGTCGGGCGTCGAATAGCGCGCATCGAGCTGGACCGGCGCCGCGGCGAAGGCGGAAGCGAAGTCGCCGACCGCGGTGTCGGGCTGGTTGCCATAGAGCACCGGCGCCTTGCCCGCGGTGCCGACCGTCGCGGAAAGGTCGTATGCCCCCTTGCCGCGCGTGTATTCGACGCGGACGAGCGAGGCTGCAGCGCGCGCCTGTTCGAAGGTCTCGGCAACGACGAGCGCGACCGCCTGATGATAATGTTCGATATCGGGGCCGCCGAGCAGCGTCGCGTTGTTGAAATCGCCCTTGCCGAGCTTGCCTGCATTGGCGGCGGTGACGATCGCGAGCACGCCGGGGGCGGCCTGTGCCTCGTCGAGATTCATCGATGCGATCTTGCCCTTGGCGATCGCCGAACCGACGACATAGCCATAAGCCTGGGTCCTGGCGAAATCCTGATGCTCATAGGCGTAGGGCGCGGTGCCGGTGGTCTTGAGCGGCCCCTCGATGCGGTTGGTGGGTTTGCCGACGACCTTGAGCTGGTCGATCGGGTTGGTCGTGGCGGGCGTGTCGAATTTCATCGGCTCAGCCTTTCGCTTGCGCCAGCACACCGGCGAGCGTGCGCTCGACCAGCGTGACCTTGTAGGCGTTTTCGTGAGTCGTTTTGGCGCCCGCGAGCAGCTTTGCGGTCACGGCTTTCGCGCCGCGCGGCAGGTCGGCCTCGGCCGCCTCGACCCGCCACGGCTTGTACGCAACGCCGCCGAGCGCGACGCGCCCCGAGCCGTCCTTTTGCACCACCAGTCCGACCGAGATCAGCGCGAAGGCATAGGAGGCGCGGTCGCGCACCTTGTGATAGATATGCGTACCGCCGACGGGCTTGGGCAGCGTCACCGCGGTGATCAGCTCGCCGGGCGCCAGAACCGTCTCCAGATGCGGCGTCTTGCCCGGCGCGCGGTAGAAATCGGCATAGGAAATGACCCGCGCCTTGCCCGCCGCGTCGACCGTCTCGACACTGGCATCGAGCGCGCGCAACGCCACCCCGACGTCGCTCGGCTGCGTCGCGATGCACGCGTCGCTGGCGCCGACAATCGCAAGCGTGCGGTTGAAGCCGCCGATCGCGGCACAGCCACTGCCCGGCTGGCGTTTGTTGCACGGCTGGTTGGTGTCATAGAAATAGGGGCAGCGCGTGCGCTGGAGGATGTTGCCCCCCATCGTCGCCTTGTTGCGAAGCTGTCCCGAAGCGCCCGCGACGAGCGCGCGCGAGACGAGACCGTAATCGCGGCGGATACGTTCGTCGGCGGCGAGGTCGGTGTTGCGTACCATCGCTCCGATGCGCAGCCCGCCCTCGGCTGTCGGCTCGATCTTGTCGAGCGCGAGGCGGCTGATGTCGATCAGGTGCGTGGGCGCCTCGATCTCGAGCTTCATCAGGTCGAGCAGGTTGGTGCCGCCGGCAATGTAGCGCGCGCCTTTGGTACGCGCGAAGGCGGCGGTGGCGGCGGCGGGGGTGTCGACCCGCTCGTAGGTGAAGCTTTTCATGCCTTCACTCCTGCCACGTCGCTGATCGCCGCTACGATGTTGGGATAGGCGCCGCAGCGGCAGATATTGCCGCTCATCCGCTCGCGGATTTCCATGTTGGTAACCGTCGGCGCGGCGGTCAGGTCGGCGGTGACATGGCTGGGGATACCCGCCTTGATCTCGTCGAGCACCGCGACCGCCGAGCAAATCTGGCCCGGCGTGCAATAGCCGCATTGATAGCCGTCGTGTTCGACGAAGGCCTCCTGCATCGCGTGCATCTTGTCAGGCGTGCCGAGGCCTTCGATGGTCGTGATGCTCTCGCCATCGTGCATCACCGCGAGCGTCAGACAGCTGTTGATCCGGCGCCCGTCGACGATGACGGTGCACGCGCCGCACTGACCGTGGTCGCAACCCTTTTTCGTGCCGGTAAGGTGCAGATGCTCGCGCAGCGCGTCGAGGAGCGAGGTTCGCGTGTCGAGGTCGAGCTCGCGGGCGGTGCCATTGACGGTGAAGCGCACCTTGGCCGTCGGCGGCGCTGCCGGGGCGGACGCGGCGCCAGCGGGTGCGGCAACCGGAACAAGCGTCACCGTCGCGACCGAGGCCGCGCCGCCAACCAGCACGCCGCGCCGGGACAGCTCATAGTCTTCGGGAGTCTGCATCGCTTTTCGTCCGTTTCTGTTTCTGGTTGCCAATGGACGGAGGTGCCCACAGGGTAGGTCAGGCAGTCGATACCGCGCGGTTTATATGGGTCGCGTCAGCACAGAAAATTTCGGATTCGCATGTGAACGGTATCATATGGATGCGCAGCGGAACAAGATCGGCAATTGCCCAAAATATCGCGACGATCGGCAAAGAGTTTGGCGCATATGATGCTGCAAAGAATCTTGCAGAAGCCGCAGTCTGCCGTCACTGCTACCGCGAATCGCTGGGGTGACAGGATGACGGGCAAGCTATCCATTCGTATTTCTCCGGAGTTCACAAGCTTCGTTGGCCGCGGTCCCTGCGACCCCGCGTTCCTGCCAGCGGATGCCTTGATTCTCGGCTTCGGCGATATCGGGGAGCCGGCCGTTTCGATGATGCTTCCGGCCGATCTCGATGGCCCCGCCGACGATCATCTGGTCGTCCTCGCAATCAGCCGCGCCGCGTGCGATCGCCTTTTCGCGTACCAGCCCAGGGCGGACGGGCGCTGGTATCTGCCCGCCGACCTTCGCGGTATCGGCCGTGCCGTGGTCGCAGTCGATGGCGGTGGCGAAGCCGACGATATGCTGCGCGCGGCGCGGAGCCAGGAGCTGCTCTGCCAGACCTTTCAAGCGCTCACGGCCGAGCGGATGGTCGAGGTGGCCGGCACGACATCACTCACCGAACGCGATATCACGCGCGTCGCCGCCGCGCACCAGCTGGTCAACGAACGCTGGCAGGAGAAGCTGACCGTCGGCAGCGTCGCGCGGCGCTGTGGCCTCAGCAAGGCCAAGTTGACGCGCGGCTTTCGCGAACTCTATCAATGCAGTGTCGCCGAAGCGGTGAGCGAACGGCGCCTGCAGCGCGCGCGCCAGCTGCTGGCACAGAGCGACCTGCCCATATCGAGCATCGGCTATCATTGCGGCTATATGAGCAACGCCAGCTTCACGCGCGCCTTCGCGCGCCGCTTTGGCATGGCGCCCACCAAGATGCGCGGCCGCGAAGTCACGGCCTGAATCGGAAAAAAACGCCCCTCTGTTCTAGCGCGCGATATCCCGGGCGCCGTGCGAGGCCCCGTCGACCGCTGCGCGCGGAAATGGCGCGAAATCGCCGCGCAGGCCATGTTTGAGCGCGGCGAGCGCAAGGCCATGCCGGGCGGCCTCCGCGAGGCTTTTCGCCGCCCATAACCCGTCGAGCACCCCGGCTGCAAACGCATCGCCCTTCCCCACCCTGTCGATCACCGGCGCGATGATGACGGGGTCGGTCGTTCCGCGATCGTCGCGGGTGTCGATGCGCGCCGTCAGCCGGTGCGCATCGGGGCCGACAATCTCGCGCGCCGTCGAGGCAACGAAGCGTAGCGAGGGGAAAGCATCG
>CBJKNR010000162.1:0-7659 GCA_966417555.1 uncultured Sphingopyxis sp. | reverse complement strand
AGGAAAGGGAGAGCCTTTTTTTGCCCCCCCCCGAAAAAGCGGGGACCCCGGAGTCGAATGAGCCAGACCTATCACGTCTACATCCTGGCTAGCGCACGCAACGGTACGCTCTACACGGGCGTAACGGGTGATTTGGCTCAGCGGATGTGGCAGCATCGAAACGGCGAAGGCTCCAAATTTGCTTCGAAATACGGCGTGCACCGGCTGGTTCATGTGGAAGCCTTCGCCGAGGTCAACGAAGCCATCGCCCGCGAGAAAGCCATCAAGAAGTGGCGGCGTGACTGGAAACTGGAATTGATCGAACGCGACAATCCGCAGTGGCTCGACCTATATGATCGAATCAACGGCTGATTGCGCAACTCCTGGGTCCCCGCTTTCGCGGGGATGACAATGGTGGAGAATGATTGTGAAGTTGAAAGACGTCTATCCGCTCTACCTCAACAACAAGGCGGTGCAGCCGAACAGCGATCTGGTCGTGACCGACAAGTTCACCGGCGAGGTCGCGTTCCGTACCGCGCTCGCAACGCCCGACGTGATCGACGAAGCGATCGCGGGCGCCGTCCGCGCCGCCGAACCGATGGCGCAGCTCGCGAGTTTCGAGAAGCGCGATGTGCTCACCCATTGCGTCGCGCGCTTTCAGGAGCGGTTCGACGAACTTGCCTATGCACTGTGCGTCGAGGCGGGCAAGCCGATTGCGGATTCGGAGGGCGAGGTCAGCCGCCTGATCGACACCTTCCGCATCGCCGCCGAGGAAGCGGTGCGCAACTATGGCGAGGTCCAGCCGCTCGACATCTCGGCACGCGCCAAGGGCTATATGGGAATGTGGAAGCGCGTGCCGATCGGGCCGTGCAGCTTCATCTCGCCGTTCAACTTCCCGCTCAACCTCGCTGCGCACAAGATCGCGCCCGCGATCGCGATGGGCTGCCCGTTCGTGATGAAGCCCGCGTCGCTGACGCCCTTGGGCGCGATCATCATGGGCGAGGTGCTCGCCGAATGCGACATATTGCCCGAGGGTGCGTTCAGCATATTGCCCGCGAGCCGCGACGGCGCCGACCTCTTCACCACCGACGAGCGGCTGAAATTGCTGAGCTTCACCGGCTCGCCCGGCGTCGGCTGGGATCTCAAGGGCAAAGCGGGCAAGAAGAAGGTCGTGCTCGAACTCGGCGGCAACGCCGCGGTGATCGTCGACAAGGACGCCGACCTCGACCATGCGCTCGCGCGGATTATCTTCGGCGGCTATTACCAGTCGGGGCAAAGCTGCATCCATGTCCAGCGCACGATCATCCATGCGGATATCTACGATAAATTCCGCGACATGCTCACGGCGAAGGTCAAGACCCTGAAATCGGGCGATCCCAAGCATCGCGACACTTTCATCGGCCCGATGATCTCGGAGAAGGAAGCGCAGCGGCTGAAGGGCTGGATCGACGATGCGGTCGCCGCCGGCGCGACGCTGCTCGCGGGCGGCGGCTGCGCGGGCAATATGCTCGAGGCGACGCTGCTCGAAAATGTTCCCGCCGACACCGATGTGGTTCGCGAGGAAGCGTTCGGGCCGGTCGTCATCCTGTCGAAATTCACCGATTGGGAAAAGGCGCTCGCCGAGGTCAACGACAGCAAATTCGGCCTCCAGGCCGGTATCTTCACGCGCGACATCCACAAGATCCTCGACGCGTGGGACCATCTCGACGTCGGCGGAATCGTCGTCAACGACGTTTCGTCCTATCGCGTCGACAATATGCCCTACGGCGGGGTGAAGGACAGCGGACTCGGACGCGAGGGCGTGCGCTTCGCGATGGAGGATATGAGCGAAATCAGGAACCTGGTGATCCGGCGAACCTGATTGGATCGTGGTTAACCCGATATGTGTCAGATAGGCAACGTCACCAAAGCGCCTTCAAACTTTCTTCGAACTGTCGCGAGTTTGAGTCGCACGCTGTAACAAAACTCCTGTCTAGGCCGTGGGCAGCCAAAAGCTGTTTACGGAGCACGACATGGCCTCGATTTCGACCCTGCCGATCCCCGCCCGGTTTCCTGATCCGTTCACCACCGATCCGCACATCCCCGAGCGCGTGATCGGCGAACGCCGCAGCTATCGGACCGTGTGGGTCAGCGACATCCACCTCGGCACCCGCGGCTGCAACGCGCCGCTGCTGATCGACTTTTTCGACCATGTCGATTGCGAGACGCTCTACCTCGTCGGCGACATCATCGACGGCTGGCGCCTCAAGAAGCGCCACTTCTGGCCGCCCGAGCATAATGACGTCGTGTGGCGTGTGCTGAAGCGCGCGAAGCGCGGCACGCGCGTCGTCTATGTCCCCGGCAACCATGACGAGATGGTCCGCCCGTTCGACGGCTTCGATTTCGGCGGCGTCGAGATCCGTCGCGAGGCGATCCACGAGACCGCCGACGGCCGCAAGCTGCTCATCGTCCATGGCGACGAGTTCGACGCGGTGATGCTCGCGCACCGCTGGCTCGCCTTCGTCGGCGATGCGGCCTACACCGCGCTGATGAAATGCAACGTCGTGGTCAACTGGGTCCGCGGCAAGCTGGGCCTGCCCTATTGGTCGCTGTCGATGGTGGCCAAGCACAAGGTCAAGAATGCGGTGCAGTTCATCGGCCGCTACGAGGAAGTCGTCGCCCATGCCGCGCGCTCGCGCGGGGTTGACGGCGTCGTGTGCGGTCACATCCACAGCGCCGAGATGCGCGAGATCGAGGGCACCGAATATTATAACGACGGCGATTGGGTCGAGGGTTGCACCGCGCTGGTCGAGCATCACGACGGGCGGATGGAAATCCTCCACTGGGCGAAGGAAGTCGCTGCGCGGGCCGCCCCGACGCCGCTCAAGCTGCCGGCCGCCGCGTGAGAATATTGATCGTCACCGACGCGTGGGAGCCGCAGGTCAACGGGGTCGTCCGCACGCTGCAGGCGACGATCGGCGAATTGCGCGCGGCGGGGCATGAGGTCGGCGTCATCTCGCCCGACCTGTTCCGGTCGATCCCCTGCCCTTCCTATTCCGAAATCCGGCTCGCTTTCGCAGGCCGGCGCGCCGTCGGGCGGCGCATTCGCGCCTTCGCGCCGCAGGCGATCCATATCTCGACCGAAGGGCCGCTCGGCCTTGCCGCGCGGCGCTGGTGTCTCGACAACGGTTTTCCCTTCACGACCGCCTATCACACACGCTTCCCCGAATATGTCGCCGCGCGCCTGCCCGTCTCGCCGGCGTTCGTGTGGCGCTTCATCCGCTGGTTCCACCGGCCGGCGCGGCACATCATGGTCGCGACGCGCAGCTTGGCGCGCGAGCTCGCCGAACAGGGCCTGACCCAGACGATGATGTGGGAACGCGGCGTCGATCACGAGCTGTTTCGACCCGACCGCGCCCCACATCCGGACTTTGCCGGATTGGTACGTCCGATCCAGCTCTATGTCGGACGCGTCGCGGTCGAGAAGAATATCGGCGCCTTTCTGGCGTGCGAGCGTCCCGGCACCAAGGTCATCGTCGGCGACGGCCCCGCCTTTGCCGAGATGAAGGCGAAACATCCCGAGGCCGTCTTCCTCGGCAAGCTTGGCGGCGAAACGCTCGCCGCCGCCTATGCGGGCGCCGACGTCTTCGTCTTCCCGAGCCGCACCGACACCTTCGGCCTCGTCGTGATCGAGGCGCTGAGCTGCGGCACGCCTGTCGCCGCCTATCCCGTGCCGGGACCGGGCGACATCGTCACCAAGGGTGCCGGCGCGCTCGACGAGGATCTGGGCCGTGCGATCGATCTGGCACTCGCCTGTGATCGCGCCGAAGCCGCCACGCTGGGCGGGCGGTACAATTGGGCCAACTGCACCGCACAATTCGCGCGCGCGCTGTCCTTCATTCCCTCCGAGCCTGCGCCCGGCGCACCGAAGCGCGCACCGGAACTCGCGGCCTAGAAGGTCTTGCGCCACTCCAGCTCGATATAGCGGCCAAGCGGGTCGATATAGCCGGGCTGATAGTTGAGCGGCACGATGCCGTTTGCGTCGGTGATCCTGCGCTGCGCGTCGAAGATATTGTCGATCGACAGGCGCAGGCGCGATCCCTTGAGGAACGGAAGCTTCTCGGTCAGCTTGGGCCGCTGGTTCAGATCGACGAAGAAGCGCAAGTCGAACGTCGCGAGATCGCCGAATTTCAGGTCGCCCGCGCTTCCGCCGGTGACCGTGCTGCCGCTGTCATATTTGGCGCTCAGCCGGACGCCCATGCCCTTGTAGAATACGCCGCCGTCGAGTTCGAACAGGTGACGGTTGCTGCCGCCATTGCTGCCCGTCGCCGAGCCGTCGAGAAGATCGAGTTCGGGTACGCCCGGGCGGATCAATACCGTGTCGGTGAGCTTGATCGTATGGTACAGCGACACCGACCAGCGCCCGCCCTGCGGACCACCGAACATCCCGCCGGGTCCGCCGCGCCCGCGCATGCCCCCCATGCGCGGGCCGCCGCCGCGCGGACCATCGGCGCCCGCGCCCGGGCGGCCGCCCGGCCGGGCACCCTCGCCGCCCTGCGGCGGCGGACCACCCTCGGCGCGCGGCCCGCCCCCGGAGCCGCCGGCCCCGCGGCCGCGTTGCTCCTGCTGGCCAAAGCTCTTCCCGAAATTGAGCCCCCAGCGAATCTGCGAATTCTCGGCGCGGTCGAAATTGACCGGCCGCTGGTCGAGCGCAACCAGCACGCCGTTGACGCGTGTCACGCGGTCGGGGAAGGCCGCCTCGATCTCGGGCGTCAGCAGCGGAAAACTGTTCGCCGTGTCGTAGCTTTTGTTGCGGTTGTAATTGACGGTGAAGTTGAGCCCCTCGACCATCGGCGGCGACCAGTTGAGCCCGAGCTTGAGGTCGCGGCGCTGCTCGGCGAGCAGGAACGGATTGCCCCCCGTCGTCGTCGTGATCTGCACCGTCTGCCCGGTCGCGAGGTCGTAATAGGTCACCGCCGGGGTAACCAGCGGGGCAGCGCCGAGCTGCTGGATCCCGGGCGCCGCCTCGTCCCGGTTGAAGCTCGCGATCAGCGACAGATTGTCGGTCACACCCCAATTAAGGTTCGCGCCCCAGCTTTTCAGCGCCTCAAAGTCGCTCGGGTTTGCGACCTGGCCGCTCAGCGTCAGCGAGACGCGGCCGATATTGCCGACCTCATATTCGGGATCGAGCAGCGGCACTGTGAGCGAGCCGAACACGCTTGGCAGGTCGCGCCCCAGATCGGTGGTGGTGATGCCGTTCGCATTGTCGGAGCGGCTGTCGAAGCGCAGCCCCGAATAGCTGCCCGTCATCGAAAGGCGGATCGGGCCCGCCCAGCCCTCGGTGACGGTGCCCGACAGATTGGCGTTGCCGCCGAAGGTCTGCTGGCTGCTTTCGAACCGGTCGCGCACGCCGCTGTCACGGTCGGTGAAGGTCAGCTGGTCGGCGTCGGCATAGTTGCCCGAAACCGACCAGCGCCAGTCGCCGAGCATGCCGTTGACGCTCGCCGTCGTCGTCAGGTTGCGGCTGCGATTGTCGCGTTCGAGCGGATCGTCCGGATTGCCGCCACGCGGGCCGAGCAGCGACAGCGTGTCGGTCTGGTCGAAACGCACGTTGATCGACGCGTCGGTGAGCTTGTCCAGGCTGCGCTGGACCGTCGCGTCGATCCGATATTCATCGGACGCGCCGAGCAGGCTGCGCGCCGGCGCCTCGGCCGCCTGCGCCGGATCGTCATAGTCGAGGTTCCGCTCGCTTTCGCGCAGCATCGACTTATGCTCCCAGCCGGCGTTGACGTTGACCCGGCCATTCTTGCCGATCGCAAGGAAGCTCGGCTCGATCTCGTTCTGGAAGCGCCCCCCCTGCGTCGGGATGCCGCCCTCGGCCTCGACCGCGATCTGGCGGAAATTGGGCTTGAGCACCATATTGACGACGCGCTCGTCGGCCGAATAGCCATATTGGAGCGCGACCTCTTCGGGGAACACTTCGACCTTTGCGATCGCCTCGGGGGGCAAATTGCGCACTTCGCCGAAGCCGCCGATGCGGCGGCCGTTGATGAGTATGATCGGCCGGCCGCCACGCCCGCGCCCCGACCGCGTCTGCGGCGCGAGCGCGTCGAGCAATTCGGAGACGTTCGACACGCCATAGCTTGCGATCGCGGCCTCATCGAGTTCGACTTCGGCCTTGATGTCGGTGTCGAGCTGCCCCGCGAGGCGCGGCGCGGTGACGACGATCTCATCCTCGCTGTAATCGTCATAGGCGTCCTCGACCGTCTCGGGCGCCGCCGGAGCGGCCTCCGCCGGCTGTTCGGCCACCGCCGCGGCAGCGGACGGGCCGACCGACGTTTCCGCCATCGCCGGCAGCGCGAACGAAGCCCCGGCTGCGAGCAGCGCCGCGCGAGCGGAAATGGACAGGCGGATATTATTCATGGGGGAGAACCTTTGTTTCTTTTTCGTCTTCGTTTTTTCTTTGCATGACGGGGCTTAACGCCTCCTGACGCCACGCTTTGTCGGCCGTTCACTTATGTCGCGCAATTGTCGCAACAATGTGTCGGGGCCACGCCGGTTCGACGGGCGGGCCATATCGACCGCTGGACAGCATGAGCCCCTGCCCTTATCGGCCACCCATGCCGACTCCAGACTCTTCCGCTCCGCCCGAATCCATCCTGATCGTCGATTTCGGCAGCCAGGTGACCCAGCTCATCGCCCGCCGCGTCCGCGAGGCCGGCGTCTATAGCGAGATCGTCCCGTTCGGCGCTGCCGAAGCCGCGCTCGAACGGATGAAGCCCAAGGGCGTGATCCTGTCGGGCTCGCCCGCCTCGGTCCCGGCAACCGGCAGCCCGCGTGCGCCGCAGTCGGTCTTCGACAGCGGCCTCCCCATCCTCGGCATCTGTTACGGCCAGCAGGTGATGACCCAGCAGCTCGGCGGACAGGTCGAGCCCGGCGGCAGCGATGGCGAGCGCGACGGCGAGTTCGGCCGTGCTTTCCTGACCGTCACCGAACCCTGCGTGCTGTTCGACGGCCTTTGGGAGGTCGGCGAGCGCCATCAGGTATGGATGAGCCACGGCGACCGCGTCACGCAATTCGCCCCTGGCTTCCGCATCGTCGCGATCAGCGACGGCGCGCCTTTCGCGCTGATCGCCGACGACGAGCGCCGCTATTACGGCACGCAGTTCCATCCCGAGGTCGTCCACACGCCCGACGGCGCGAAGCTGATCGCCAATTTCGTGCGTCACGTTTGCGGCTGCCATGGCGACTGGACGATGGCCGAATTCCGCGCCACCAAGATCGCCGAAATCCGCGAACAGGTCGGCGACCAGCGCGTGCTCTGCGGCCTGTCGGGCGGCGTCGACAGCGCGGTCGCCGCGGTGCTGATCCACGAGGCGATCGGCGAACAGCTGACCTGCGTTTTCGTCGACCACGGCCTGCTCCGCATGAACGAGCGCGAACAGGTCGAGCGCCTGTTCCGCGATCATTACAATATCCCGCTCGTCGTCGTCGACGCCGAGGCGCGCTTCATGGCGGGCCTCGCCGGCGTCACCGATCCCGAAAGGAAGCGCAAGTTTATCGGCGCCGAGTTCATCAACGTGTTCGAGGAGGAGGCGAAGAAGATCGGCGGCGCCGATTTCCTCGCGCAGGGCACGCTCTATCCCGACGTGATCGAGAGCGTCAGCTTCACCGGCGGCCCGTCGGTGACGATCAAGAGCC
>CBJKNR010000161.1:0-7670 GCA_966417555.1 uncultured Sphingopyxis sp. | reverse complement strand
GCGCATCGTTCCGTGGCGCAGGACTTGCGTCCCCCCGGCATTTGTCGATACGAGCCCGCCGATTGTGGCCGAGCCCTTGCCCCCGAGGGTGAGCGGAAAACGGAGGCCATGGTCCAGGACAGCGCTGTGGAAATTCTCGAGGATGACGCCCGCCTCGGCGACGGCGAGCTGCGCGGCGTCATCGATATGACGTATCCGGTTCATCCGGCGAAGGCTGAGCAGCAGCTGGTTGCCGCTCGCGTCGGGTGTCGCTCCGCCGACCATTCCACTATTGCCGCCCTGGGGCACCAGCGCAACCTGCGCTTCGCCACACAGACGCACGATCGCCGCGACCTCTTCGGTCGTTCCCGGCGAAAGCATCGCCGCCGCCCGGCCATGATATTTCCCGCGCCAGTCGGTCAGCCAAGGCGCCATCGTTTCGGTATTCTCGCTATAGCCCTTGGCGCCGAGACGCTCTTTCAGCGTGTCGAGCAACGATGCAGATGGCGGGCGCGTCATGCCGCTCCACTCCTGAAAATTCCCGTTCCGCAAGCGGACAGGGGGTGACAGCAGTTCATTTGATGTTCAATCATTCCTGTTAAAGGAAGGCGATGGACGAATAGTGTCTTTTCGTCCAGCGGGCTTAGGCGTGGGAGCCACAGGTGAACGGTAACTTCAATCGGGACGCCGAAGGGACGGCAGCACGGTTGTGCTGACGACGGCATTCCTGTGGTTTGCGGCCGCGGCGCCCGCGGCTGATGGGGCATCGCCCGTGGTACCGCCCGAGCCGCTGGTGGCGATCACCGCACCGGCGACGGACCAGAGCTCTTCCTTCTGGCAGGTGGTGATCGAGCAACAGCTGATCATCCGTGTGCCTGCACAGCGTTCGCAGCTCAACAATTTCGCAGCGGGACCCATGAGGTCGAAGCGCGCGACCGAGCTGCCGATTGTGTGGAAGGAGAAAAAGGCGCCAAAATGCGTGGCGATGCGCAATATTCTTGGCATGCAGGCAGTCCAGCGCGACAGCATCGACCTGATAACGCGCCAGAAGCAGCGTTTACGGGCGCAGCTTAATCGCGGGTGTCGCGCGCTCGATTTCTATGCGGGTTTCTACATGCAGGGCAGCAAGGACGGAAAGCTCTGCGAGGATCGCGACGAGATCCATGCGCGCACCGGCGCAAGGTGCGAGATCGACAAATTTCGCTTGATGGTTCCTGTCCACGACGACGATTGATCGCGTTTATCGCGGCCTTTTCTTGACTTTTCCTCGTCCGTTGCCCAAGGGCCGCGGCAACGTCCGCCTGCGTGGGAGGCGGGGCGCCACTCAATTTCCGGACATATTGCCTCATGAAATTCGCCGACCTCGGCCTTTCCGACGAACTTTTGCGCGCGATCGATGAATCGGGCTATACCGAGCCGACCGCGATTCAGGCGGGCGCGATCCCCTCGGTCCTGATGATGCGCGACATGATCGGCATCGCACAGACAGGCACGGGCAAGACGGCGTCCTTCGTCCTGCCGATGATCGACATTCTGGCGCATGGCCGCACGCGCGCGCTGATGCCGCGCTCGCTGATCCTCGAGCCGACGCGCGAACTTGCGGCGCAGGTCGCGGAAAATTTTGAAAAATACGGCAAATATCACAAGCTCTCGATGGCGCTGCTGATCGGCGGCGTGCAGATGGGAGACCAGGTCAAGGCGCTCGAAAAGGGCGTCGACGTGTTGATCGCGACCCCCGGCCGCCTGATGGACCTGTTCGAACGCGGCAAGATATTGCTCACCGGCTGCAACCTGCTCGTGATCGACGAAGCCGATCGCATGCTCGATATGGGCTTCATTCCCGACATCGAGAATATCTGTACCAAGCTGCCCGCGAATCGCCAGACGCTGCTGTTTTCGGCAACAATGCCGACACCGATCAAGAAGCTGGCCGACAAATTCCTGTCGAACCCGAAGACGATCGAAGTCGCGCGCCCCGCGAGCCGCAACGAGAATATCGAGCAGTTCCTCGTCAAAACCTCCGAACGCGGCAAGCGCGAAACGCTGCGCGGGTTGATCGAGGCCGAGGACATCGGCACCGCGATCATCTTTTGCAACCGCAAGACGACGGTGCGTGAACTGGCGAAATCGCTCCAGCGTTATGGCTACAAGGCGGGCGAGATTCATGGCGACATGGACCAGTCGAGCCGCATCGCCGAACTCGACCGGTTCAAGAATGGCACGATCAACATCCTCGTCGCGTCGGACGTCGCAGCGCGCGGCCTCGACGTGAAGGGTGTCAGTCACGTTTTCAACTTCGATGCGCCGTGGCATCCCGATGATTATGTTCACCGCATCGGCCGCACCGGGCGCGCGGGCGCCAAGGGTCGCGCTTTCACACTGGTTAGCCCGTCGGATGACGAAGCGGTCGACAATATCCAGAAGCTGACGGGCTATGAAATTCCCGTCCACGGCGGCGCGAAGGTCGCGGCCGATGGCGTCATTCCCGAGCGCGACGCGGAAGGCGTCGAGCCGCGGCGCGGGCGTTCGCGTGGCGGACGCGGGAAAGGTGCGGCGAAACCGGACAAGGAACCGTCGCGCCCGTCGGAGACGCGGCCGGCCAAACCGCCACGCGGCGATCGCAAACCGACGCACGATGATCCCGACGGCCCCGACGATGGCTGGAACGGTCCGATGCCGGACTTTCTGTCGGTCGGCTTCAACAGCTGAAGCCGTGTCGGATACTGGTCAGGGCCTGACCAGCATTTTTCCGATATTCTGGCCCGAAAACAGACCGAGGAAAGCGTCGGGCATCGATGCCAGCCCATCGTGCACCGTTTCGCGCATCGTTACCGCGCCGCTCGCAATCAGCCCGCCCATGTCGGCATGGAATTCTTCCATGCACTCGAAGAACTGGTCGGTGTAGATAAAGCCTTCCATGCGAATCCGCGCCGGAATCGTGCGGATGAGATATTTCATCTCCTGCGGCTTTCCGTCGTTATAGACGTCGATCATGCCGCAGATCGCAAAGCGCGCGAAGTCGTTGGCCGTCGCGAAAGCGGCATCAAGATGCTCGCCGCCGACATTGTCGAAATAGACATCTATCCCGGGCTTTCCAAGCGTTTCCAGCGCCTTGGCGAGCTGAGGGAGCACCGGACCCGCCTTATAATCGATCACCGCGTCGGCGCCGAGATCGAGGGCCCAGGCGCATTTTTCGGCGCCGCCGGCCGATCCGATCACGGTCATTTCGCGCGCCTTGGCAATCTGTACGACCGCCGCACCCACAGCGCCGGCGGCCGCCGAGACAAAAACCGTATCGCCGGGCTTGGCGCTTGCAATGCGGAGGAGGCCGATCCACGCCGTGCCACCGGTCAGCCCCATATTGTGAAGGAAGGTCTGAGGTGTCAGGCCCGCGGCCAGTGCTTCGGCGGGAAGCTTGTTCGGCATCATGTCGAGGCCGATCACACCGCCATCGCGCCACCCGCCCATGTGCAGGATCAGGTCGCCCGGCGCAAACCCTTCCATCCGGCTTTCGATCACTTCGCCGATCGCGCCGCCCGTCATGGGCTGATCGATCCGGAAACTTGCGGCATAGCTTTTCGCGTCGTTCATCCGCCCGCGCATATAGGGATCGACCGAGAGCCACAGATTGCGCACACGAAGCTGGTCTGCGTCGAGCGGCGCGTCGGGAAACTCGCGGAGCGCAAAATTCTCCATCGTCGGCAGTCCCTGCGGACGACTGGTCAAATGCCATGCCTTGGCCATCGGAATCCCCCCATTCCTCAAATTTTCACCGCAACAACAGCCAAGGTCAGAAAAGCCGTTGCCACTGCCGGGTAGTGCCGTTAAGACCCCGCCGGTCGCGGGGCCGTAGCTCAGATGGGAGAGCGCTGCAATCGCACTGCAGAGGTCAGGGGTTCGATTCCCCTCGGCTCCACCAGCGACCTTTCTCCTCCAAAAGCTTTACGATTCGCTATAGCTGCTGATCGCAGCGAATATCTGTGTCAGGTTGCGCGCGTTCGTCGGCATCGATGTCCCCGCGAGGATGGGCGTCGCGTGCCCGGTCCAGCCATGTTGCCTGCCCTGTCATGGCTCCAAGCAAGCGACGCTCGTCATGCGTTATCCCGCCGGCGGGGCGGCAGGATCGTTCGTGCCGGGCTTTGCGCGCATCTGTCGACGGACGGCAACCATGAACCGGCTGCGCCAGAAGGCGACGGCCAATGCGAGGAGAATGCCCCAGGGTAACAGCGCGGCGCTGAGCGTGAGGGCGAAGCTCAATGCGGTGCTGCCGCTGCGCATGAGCGTTTCGCCGGCGCTGGCGAACGGATTTTCATGGCCGATGCCGGGGAGACCGCCGTCGCTGACATAGTTGAACGCGATGCTTGTCCAAGCGATGCGCGCCTCGCCGCTGCGGCGGGTCTGGCGCTCGCCGTCAATCTCGCCGCGAAGCTGGCCGATCTGCGCCAGCAGTTCGGCGCGCTCGCGCTTGTCGAGCCCGCCCGCCCTGAGCCGTTCCTCGAGACGGGCGATCTCGGCCTGCGAGCCCGCGCTGCGCTGCTGCGACGCAAGGATTTCGGTTCCCACATCCTCGCCGGCGACGCTGGCGTCGGCGAGCACGCCTTCGGCTTTCTCGACGCTTTCGATCGCGCTGGCCCCGAAGCGGCGGGCGATTCCGGGTTCGAGTTTGAATTGGGTCTGCGCCTCGACGAGCTTTTCGTCGCTGAGTTGGTAGCGGACGTCTACGATGCGGCAGCGCTGGGTGCCGAGCGTTTCGCAGGCGGCGGCATGTTCCTCCTGCACTTTGGAAATGCGGTCGTCGGCGAGGCGGAAGGTATAGGCATAGTCAAAGGCCACGCCGGGGGCGGCTTCGATGCCGATTCGCGGTGTGGTCGCGGCGTCGGCAGTACTTTCTTCGGTGACGGTTTCGGCGGCGGGGGCCTCGCTGGCCGTAACATCCTCGGCCTTCTGTTCCGAGCAGCCGATCAGGGCGAGCGCCATCGCGCTCGCCAAGAGCTTGTTTCGCATGCAGATTCTCCCAAAGCGCGACTCGTTGGCCGCGGGAGACGGCATATCATAACCAAGTTGGTAGACAATATAGAATCAAGCGAGCCTGACGAAGCTGTCGAGTACGCGCTTGCTGCCTGCCTGATCGAACTCGACCTCGAGCTTGTTGCCGTCGATATCGATGATTTCGCCGTAACCGAATTTTTCGTGGAACACGCGCATCCCGATCGCGATATCGCTTCGCGCTTTCGCGCCGACCGATGCGGCAGGGCCGCGCTCGGACGGGGCGGGGGCGCGGGTCACCGTCGACGACTGCGCCGCCGCGCGCTGCCACGCGGGGCCGCGCGTCATCGTGCGCGCGGGATTGTTTGTCGCGACGTGCGCGAAGGGGTCGACCTGCGCCGACCAGTTGGCGCGCCACAGGCTCTGCCCGCCGCCGAAGCTGTTTTCGCTGTCGACATGCTCGGGCGGGATTTCGGCGATGAAGCGGCTCGGGATGCTGCTCATCCACTGGCCGTAGATGCGGCGGTTCGCGGCGTGATAGATGCTCGCGCGCTGGCGGGCACGGGTGATCGCGACATAGGCGAGCCGGCGTTCTTCCTCGAGGCTCGCGGTGCCGCCCTCGTCCATCGAGCGCTGCGACGGAAAGACGCCGTCCTCCCAGCCCGCGAGAAAGACATGGTCGAATTCGAGCCCCTTCGCGGCGTGGATCGTCATGATCGTCACCGTCTCGGTCTGCTCGTCATTGTCGCGGTCCATGACGAGGCTGACATGCTCGAGGAAGGCTTCGAGCGAGTCATATTCCTCCATCGCGCGGACGAGTTCGGAGAGGTTTTCGAGCCGCCCCGCGGCCTCGGCGCTGCGGTCGGCCTGCAGCATCGCGGTATAGCCCGACTCGTCGAGGATGAGCTGGGTGAGCTCGGGGTGCGGCAGCTCGTTCGTCTTGCCCTGCCAGCCGCGCATCTGTGCGATGAAATTGGCGAGCTGGCGGCGCGCCTGCGGGGTCAGCTCGTCGGTTTCGGTGATCCGCGACGCGGCGTGGAAGAGCGGCGCGCGTTCGGCCCTTGCGAACTGGTGGATGCGCGCGAGCGCCTTGTCGCCGAGCCCGCGCTTGGGGACATTGACGATGCGTTCGAAGGCGAGATCGTCGGCGGGCGACTGGACGAGGCGGAGATAGGCGAGCGCGTCGCGGATTTCGGCGCGCTCGTAGAAGCGAAAGCCGCCGACGATGCGGTAGGGCATGCCGATCGCGATGAAGCGGTCCTCGAACTCGCGCGTCTGGAACTGCGCGCGGACAAGGATCGCGGCGCGGTCGAGGCTGATCTTGCGGTGCTGGAGCGTCTCCAGCTCCTCGCCGATCCGCCGCGCCTCCTCGGGCCCGTCCCAGACGCCGACGACGCGCACCTTGTCGCCCGCGTCGAGCTCGGTCCACAGCGTCTTGCCGAGCCGGTCGCTGTTTTGCGCGATCAGCGCCGATGCCGCGGCGAGAATCTGCGGGGTCGAGCGATAATTCTGTTCGAGGCGGATCACCGTCGCGCCGGGAAAATCCTTTTCGAAGCGCAGGATGTTCGCGACCTCGGCGCCGCGCCACGAATAGATCGACTGGTCGTCGTCGCCGACGCAGCAGATATTCTTGCGTGCCTGCGCGAGCAGGCGGAGCCAGAGATACTGGCTGGCATTGGTGTCCTGATATTCGTCGACGAGCACATATTTGAAGCGCGTCTGATATTGCTCGAGCACGTCGCGATGCGTCTTCAGGATCACGAGCATGTGGAGCAGCAGGTCGCCGAAGTCGCAGGCGTTCAATGTCTTCAGCCGCGCCTGATAAAGCGCGTAGAAATGCTGGCCCTTGCCGTCGGCATAGGCTTCCTTGTCCGCAGCATCGAGATCGGCGGGGGTGAGCCCCCGGTTCTTCCACTTGTCGATGAGGCCGGCGAGCTGGCGCGCGGGCCAGCGCTTCTCGTCGAGCCCCTCGGCCTGGATCAGCTGCTTGATGACGCGGAGCTGGTCGTCGGTGTCGAGGATCGTGAAATTGCTCTGCAGCCCGACGAGTTCGGCGTGGCGACGCAGCATCTTGGCGCAGATGCTGTGGAAGGTGCCGAGCCAGGGCATCCCTTCGACCGCGTCACCGATCATCCGCCCGATGCGCTCGCGCATCTCGCGCGCCGCCTTGTTGGTGAAGGTGACCGCGAGAATCTCGGACGGCCATGCGCGCCGCGTCGCGATGATATGCGCAAGGCGTGCGGTGAGCGCCGCGGTCTTGCCGGTGCCTGCACCCGCGAGCATCAGCACCGGGCCTTCGGTCGTGAGCACCGCCTGCCGCTGCGGACCGTTGAGGCCCTGCAGATAGGGCGGGTCCGAGGGATCGGCACGGGTGGGGTCGGGCGTCGGGATGGAAGGCATGTTCACGCGCGAACGATTAGGGAACAGCGATCAGGCTGTCCAGTGCGGTGAGGCGGGGCGAGGGCAGCATTTCGCGCCGTTTCAATTCATCAAGCGTCGCCTGTGCCATCGCGCGATAGGCGGGAAGCAGATCCGGACTGTGCGCTGCGAGCGCTGCGAAATGGCCGCCAATCGTCTGCGCGTCGCCGCGCAGGATCGGGCCCGACAATCCGGCAAATCCCTGGGCAAGGATGTTTTCGAGCGCGGCGCGGACGAGCGGAGCGAGCAGCGTTGCCGGATCGTCGACGCCGGCGTCCTCCAGCGCC
>CBJKNR010000160.1:0-7693 GCA_966417555.1 uncultured Sphingopyxis sp. | reverse complement strand
ACCGGCGACGAAGCGGCGTGTGAGCTGCTCGGGTGGCCTGACGGCCGCTTCCGGTCGAATGCCGCCACCCCTACCCGCCGAACAATTTGTCGATCGCCTCGTCCAGATAGGGCCGATCGACGAACAGCCGCATCGGATCGCGCCGGTTGAGCCAGAAGCCGCCGCCGTGCCGGTCGGTCAGCGCGCGCCGCGTCGTGTCCTGCAGCAGCCGCAACCGCATCACCGCAACGCGGCGCGCGGCTCGCAGGTCGGCCGGCGCGTGCAGCGCGAAATACACCCTGATCGTCTCGACGCGCGCGGCGACGACATCGCTATAGCCCCGATGGGGTCCGCGGTGCAGCGCATGGCCCGATTGCAGCGCGGCGCGCTCGCACGCGGGCAGCATCAACCCGTTGCGGCCGAAATGATGGAGCGCGAAACCTTCGGCGCGTAGTTGCTCGAACATCGCCGCCATTTGCGGACGCCGCAACAGGGCGATCGGGATGAGGTGGTGGCGCTGGAACCCATGCTGCGCTGCCGGCGCGCCGTGCCACGCCCGCGCCGCCCTCAACCGTTGCGACCGAACTCGACGACCACGGTCGACCTTTGGCGCGCGCCGTCCGGCGGGGGCAGCAGGTCGATCCACTCGCCCGCCTCCAGCCCCCGCATCGTGCGCGCTTCGCGGATCGGGCCGTTGAGCATCATGTCGAGCGCCAGCCGCGACAACCGCCGGACCATCTCGGCAGCGGTCCATCCGTCCGGCATGCGCGCCTCCAGCTCCTGCCCGGAAAACAGCGCCAGCCCCCGCGTTCCCATCGCGGCACCATCCTCCAGCTCCTTGCGACGGAACGCGACGAGGTGCAGCACGGGCGGCATGCCGCTCGCCAGCATTTCGGCGATCGACGCGCGAAATTGCTGCGCGTCGGACCATAGCCGCGCCGGCGACCAGAAGATATGGCTGGCGTCGAACAGGTCGATCAGCAGCACCATCATCTTGAAGAATTCACGCATCGCCGTCGTCTGCCCCGCCGGCGACGGGGGGACGCCACGGCTGTCGGGGATGAACACCCGGCATTCGCCGCTTTCGCGCCACTTTCGCGGCAGGCTGGCCGCCAGCAGGCTTGTTGTCGGATGATCGGGATCGGCGAGGTCGAGCGTCGCGCCAGCCGCGGCCCCCGCCAGAATCGAGACCGATCCGAAGGTCAGGCGAAAATGCGGCGTTCCGATGCGCCCGGCAAGTTCGGGCCCGACCGTGTCGAGCCGCTCGGGCCGCAGCCCCATATGTCGGAGCGCGGTTTCGGCCGCCTCGTCGGACCGATCCCGCATCAAACCGCCAACGATCATGGCAAAGGGGGCCGGCGGAACCGGCAGGATCAGGGCGTCGCGGTCACCGACAGTCATTTGCGCAGCCTTTTCAGCCTCGCCGCTTGCATCGCAAGACCGGCCGCAATGTTCAAATGCTTATTGCCCGCATGTCGGAAAGTTAATCCGGCCCGCCGCGTCAGATCGCGACCTGGCTTCCGAGTTCGACGACGCGGTTCGTGGGCAGACGGAAATATTCCATCGCGCTTTCCGAATTGCGCAGCATCCACGCGAACAGTTTCTCGCGCCAGATCGGCATGCCCGGCTTGCTCGCCGCGATCAGCGTCTGCCGCGACAGGAAAAAGCTCGTCTCGAGCATCTTGAACTCGCCGCCGCAGCTCGTCACGCGCTTCAGCGCGTTGGGCACATCGATCGGCTGCATGAAACCATAGTTCAGGATCAGCCGGTGGAATCCCTGCCCCAGATCGTCGAGCGCGCAGTGATTTTCCGCGCGCACATATGGCACATCGGCAATCTTTATCGTCAGCAGGATGATACGCTGGTGCAGCACCTTGTTGTGCTTCAAATTGTGGAGCAGCGCGTGCGGCACACCGTCGCTGCTCGACGTCATGAATACCGCGGTTCCCGGCACGCGCGTCGCGCTGTTCGCCGCCGATTTGACGAACACCGGGATCGGCATCGCGCCCTCCGCCATTTCCTGCTGCATCAGCTTGCGCCCGCGCGACCAGGTCGTGAGCAGCGTGAAGATGGTGAGGCCGATCGCCAGCGGCACCCAGCCGCCGTCGGGCACCTTGATCAGGTTCGCGCCGAAATAGGCGATGTCGACGATGAAGAAGACCGCGAGGACCGGCAGCGCCTTCCACGCAGGCCACCTCCACAGCGTGAACAGCACGACGCTCATCAGGCAGGTGTCGATGAACATCGCGCCGGTCACCGCGATGCCATAGGCCGCGGCGAGGTTGCTCGACGATCCGAAACCGAGAACGAGCAGGATGACCATCACCATCAGCCCCCAGTTGACCATCGGGATATAGATCTGTCCCGCCGCCGAGGCGCTGGTATGCTCGACCCGCAGGCGCGGCATGAAGCCCAGCTGGATCGCCTGCTGGGTCAGCGAGAAGGCGCCCGAAATCACCGCCTGGCTCGCAATGATCGTCGCGAGGATCGCGAGGATGACGACGGGAATCTGCCAGGCCTCGGGCATCATCTGGAAAAAGGGATCGGCGATCAGGTCACCGCGCGGCCCCATGTCGGCCTCGAGCACCATCGCGCCCTGCCCCATATAGTTCAGCATCAGCGCCGGCAGCACGAAAGCCATCCAGCTGAGACCGATCGGCCCGCGCCCGAAATGGCCCATATCGGCATAGAGCGCCTCCGCTCCCGTCACCGCGAGCACGACCGCCCCGAGCGCAATGAAGGCCGTGAACCCGTCGACGTAGAAGAAGCGGAGCGCGTTCACCGGGTTCAGCGTTTCGAGGATGATCCCCGGATGGTCGACGATGTGGATCAGCCCGAGGATCGCGAGCATCGTGAAATAGGCGAGCATGATCGGGCCGAAGAGCATCCCGACCTTCGCCGTCCCGCGCGACTGGATCGCGAACAGGCCGATCAGGATAGCGAGCGCGATCGGCACGATATAGGGCTCGAACCCCTTGTTGACGTAGCTCAGCCCCTCGGTCGCCGACAGCACCGACATCGCCGGGGTGATCATGCTGTCGCCATAGAAAAGCGCGGTCGCGAACACGCCGAGCAGGATGATCGGCCACGTCCAGCGCTTCTCGCCCGACGAGCGGCTGATCAGCGCGAGCAGCGCAAGGCTGCCCCCCTCGCCCTTGTTGTCGGCCTTCATGATCGTCAGCACATATTTGAAGGTGACGACGAGCATCATCGACCAGAAGACGAGGCTCAGCACGCCATAGATGTGCAGCCGGTCGGCCTCGATCGGGTGATGCCCGGCAAAGGTTTCGCGAAAGGCGTAGAGCGGGCTCGTGCCGATGTCGCCGAAAACGACGCCGACCGCGCCGACAGCAAGCTTCAGCTTGCTGTCGCCATGATGTCCATGGCCGTAATGGCCGGTGTCGGCGGCAGCAGCGACGGCGCTCGACGCGCCTTCGGCCGCCTGTTGCGACTCAGCAGTCATCGCGCGCCTTTAGACGAGCCGGAGCCTTTGTAATAGGTTTCAATTCGGGACGTCCGCGGGTGGTGCAGCGGCCGGGGCGGGCGGAAGCTGCGGCCCCAGCGCCTGCCGCAGCTGCGCAAGCCGCATCTCGAGGTCTGCCCGCCACGGCGCATCGGCCGGGCTGCGCGCGAGAAGCTCGCTCCACACCGCCTCCGCGCCCTTCAGATCGCCGCCCTGCGCGAGCGCGAGCCCCGCGAAAAAGGGCGGCGCGGGGTGCGATGGGTCGCGCTTCGCCGCCTCGTCGAACGCGAGCGCCGCGGCAGGCGACATCGTGCCCCCGCCATGCGCCGCGAGCGCATTGCCGAGCCCGACCCAAAGGTCGACATTATCGGGATATTTCTCGAGCCCCTTTTCGAGTGTCCTCGCGGCCAGCTCGGTCTTCCCCGTCCGCGCGAAGCCATCGGACATGCCGAGCCACTGCGCCGCGGGGCCAAAGCGTTCGGCCATCCCCTGCCGCTGGTCGGTCAGCGCCTCGCCAAAGCCTTCGGGCTCCCCGGGCGCCGCGACGGGTTTGCCCGGCAGCGACGGGCTACCCTGCAGCGCGTAACCCGCGAGCCCCAGCATCACCGCCGCACCCGCCAGCGGCCGCGCCGCGGCGGGCAGCCGGCCGAGCCGGAAGATACCGCCGATCGTCAGCGCCGCAGCGAGGAGGACCCAGAGCCAGATCATCCCTCGTCCCCCGCATCGTCACCGCTGCGCCGGAACCGGCCGAACGCGAGCCAGCCGCCGATCGCGAGGAACAGCATCGGCCCGAGCCACAGCAACGAGGTCGCCATGTCGAACGGCGGATCATAGGTGACCCAATTGCCGTAGCGCGCGACGAGCCACGCCTTGATTTCGTCCGGGCTCTCGCCCGCCGCGATCTTGGTCCGCACCTCGTGCCGCATGTCGCCCGCGAGCGGCGCATCCGAATCGGCAATCGACTGCCCCTGGCAGACGAGGCAGCGAAGCTCCTCCATCAGCTTCTTCGCACGCGCTTCCTGCGCCGGATCGTTCAGCTGCTGATAGGCATAGGGCGCCGGCGGCAACCGGTCCTGCGCGGTGGCGGGCAACGCGAGACCGAGAAACAAAACCGAGAGAAAAAAAGCCCGTGTGCCCCTGCGAAGGCAGGGGCCCATCTCCTGCCATTTCGTCAAGAAACCACCGGCTGTTTGGAGGTGCAGCGGTCGGTGACGGGCCCCTGCCTGCGCAGGGGCACGGCAACTTTGAAACGAGACACTCACTTCATCGCCTCGAGCTTGGCAATGATCCCGGGCACCTGATCGGCGAGGATCACGCCCTGGATCTGTTCGCGGATGATCCCCTTGCCGTCGATCAGGAAGGTTTCGGGCACGCCCGACGATCCCAGCGCGATCTGGACGCTGCTCTGCATGTCCGATCCGATGCGGTCGAACGGATTGCCATATTCGTTCAGGAACATCGCGACATCCTCGGGCCGGTCGCGAATCGCGATGCCGTCGATCGGCACCCCGGCCTTCTTCAGCGCCTCGAGCTGCGGCGCCTCGGCGCGGCAGGGTATGCACCAGCTCGCGAACACATTGACCAGCCGCGGCTTGCCGTCGGCCAATTGGCTGCTTTTCAACCCCTCGACCCCCGCGGTCGCGGGCGGCAGGTCGAACAGCGGCATCGGCTTGTCGATCCACTGCGACTGGATCAGCGTCTCGGCGGGGGTCACCAGCCGATAGATGAAGGCGCCGAACAGCAGCCCCATGATCGCCAGCGGCACGAAAAGGACCCAGCGGTTCTTCATGGCGCGAAACGTTCCTCCAGTTTGCGGCTGCGCCGTGCGCGCCAGATCGCCAGCAATTGCGCGCGGCCGAGCATCGAGAGCGCCGCACCGATCGCGATCAGCGCGCCGCCGAGCCATATCCACCATACCAAGGGCTTCCACCACAGGCGGATCTGATAGCGGTCGGCGCGGCCGTCGTCGCCCGTCACCGGTTGGCCGAGCACCGCATACAGCTGCCCGCCCGGACGCGTCAGCAGCGCCGCCTCGTTCGTCTCGGTCGGCGCGGTGCCCATCAGGCCGGGGAACGTGCGCGCCTCGGGCTTCATCGTGAAGCTGCTGCCCGACGATGTCGTCGCGACCAGCGTTCCCTCGATCGCGGTGTAATTCGGCCCCGCGACCGGCCTCACGCCGGCAAACTTCACCGAAAAACCGCCGATCCTGATCACCTCGCCCGGCGCCGCCGCGACCAGCCGCTCCTTGATGAACGCGCTTTCGGCGCCCATGCCGGCAAGGCACACTGCGACGCCGAAATGCGCGACGACCATGCCCCATGTCGGCAGCGGCGTGCGGCGGAGGTTGCGGCCCCACAAGGGTGCAAGGCTCGCGACCGCGACGACGCCCGCCACCGTCATGCCGAGCAGCGGCAATATGCCGACCTTGCCCCCGAACAGCACGAGACCGAACAGCACCACCGCCCCCGCGAAAATCGCGAGCGGAAGCCGCGACCACAGCCGCTTCCCGTCATCCTTGCGCCAGCTCAGCAACGGCCCCGCGACCATCACAAGGCATAGCGCGAGCGCGAGCGGCCCCGCGACCTTGTTGTAATAGGGCGGACCGACCGAAATCTTCTCGCCCATCGCCTCGGCGACGATCGGATAGAGCGTGCCGAGCAGCACGAGCGCGAGGATCGTCGTCAGCAACAGATTATTGATCACCAGCGAGCCCTCGCGGCTCAGCAGCGCGAATTTCTTGCCCTCGGCGACCGCCCCTGCGCGCAGCGCGAACAGCGTCAGCGCGCCGCCAATATAGATCGCCATCAGTACGAGCAGGAAAGTCCCGCGCTCGGGATCGACCGCGAAGCTGTGGACGCTCGTGAGCAGCCCCGACCGGACGATGAAGGTGCCGACCATCGACATCGAAAAGCCGATTACCGCGAGCATCACCGTCCACGCGCGCAAGGCGTTGCGCGTCGCCGTCACCGCGACCGAATGGAGCAGGGCCGCACCCGCGAGCCAGGGCACGAGCGAGACATTTTCGACCGGGTCCCAGAACCACCAGCCGCCCCAGCCGAGCTCATAATAGGCCCAGTAGCTGCCCGCGGTGATACCGAGCGTCAGAAAAATCCAGCTCCCGAGCACCCACGGCCGCATCGCGCGCGCGAAGGCCGGACCGATCTCGCGCGTGACCAGCGCGCCGACGGCAAAGCTGAACGCGACCGACAGCCCGACATAGCCGACGTAGAGCGTCGGCGGGTGGAAGGCGAGCCCGATGTCCTGCAGCAGCGGATTGAGCCCCTGCCCGTCGGGCGGCGCCACCGGCAGGCGCTTGAACGGATTCGACGAGAAAAGCAGGAAGGCGAAGAAACCGAGGCTCAGCGCCGCCTGCGCCGCCAGTGTCGCAACCAGCGTATCCTCGCGCAGCCTCTTCTCGAAGATCGCGATCAGCCCGCCCGACAGCGACAGGATCATCAGCCACAGCAGCATCGATCCCTCGTGATTGCCCCACGTCCCCGCGATCTTGAAAATCATCGGCTTCAGGCTGTTGCTGTTGCGCGCGACGAGTTCGACCGACATGTCCGACCGCACGAACAGCGCGATCAACAGGCCGAAGGCGGCGGTCGTCAGCACGCCCTGCGCGACGCTCGCCGGACGCACGAGCGATGCAAGGTCCTTCGGGCCGCCGCGCAGGAACAGCGTTCCCGCGACCAGCGACAGACACGCAAGCGCCGCCGCAATCCACAGCAACGCGAGGCCAAGTTCGGCGATCACGCGCCCGAAACTCCAGCCCGCGCACCCAGGAACCTCGTCATTGCGAGCGAAGCGAAGCAATCCAGCGGCGGCCTTGAACCGCTCTGGATTGCTTCGTCGCTCCGCTCCTCGCAATGACGATGAGAAATTGTCATACCCCCGCCGGCGCCTTCATATTCTTCGGCATCTCGCCCATCTGCGGCGGCATATAGCGCTCGTCATGCTTGGCGAGGATACGGTCGGCAACGAAAGTTCCGTCGGCGCGCATCCGGCCGTCGGCGACCATGCCGCTTTCCTCGCCGAACAGGTCGGGGACGATGCCCTTGTACTCGACCGGCACCGATGCCTTGCCATCGGTCGCGACGAAGCGGATCGTGAGGCCATCGGCCTGCCGCACGATGCTGCCCTTGGCGACCATGCCGCCCAGCCGCATCGCCTCGCCGACCGCGGCCTTGCCGCCCTGCACCTCGATCGGGGTACGGAAATAGGCGGCCTCGTCGCGCAGCGCGCTCGCCG
>CBJKNR010000159.1:0-7728 GCA_966417555.1 uncultured Sphingopyxis sp. | reverse complement strand
CCCCCTCTTTCGTCACCCCGGACTTGATCGGCGATTATCCCCTGGACATCCGTAGACCCCCTCACTCCGTCATTGCTTCGCTTCGCTCGCAATGACGAGATGCGAACGGGACAACCGCCGACTTGATCCGGGGTCCCGCTTGAAGTCGAAGCCTGCTCTCGCGTCAAAAAAAGGCGGGATCCCGGGTCAAGCCCGGGATGACGAGGAAAGAGACGGCAGCTTCCGGTCGACACCGGCCTCTCGGCCTCAATCGCCGCTCACCGCCGCGTGGTTCGCGTCCCCGAACATGTTCGACCATGCCTTTTCATCAAGCGTTTGGTGGCGGCCGACATATTTTGCCGGCGCCTTCAGATCCTCGCGCGCCATCGCGCGAGCGACCGCCGGCCGTGCGCGAATACGCTCGAACCACGCATGCATCGCGGGCCACTCATCGAGCCCCATCCCCATCACGAACGCCGATGCGCGGCCGGGCCAGATCGCCATATCGGCGATGCTGTAATCGTCGCCCGCGACATAGGCGCTCTTCTCCAGCCGCTTTTCGAGCACGATGAGCAGGCGCGTCAGTTCCTTCGTATAGCGTTCGGTCGCATATTCCTGCCCCGCGGGGGCGTAGCGGAGGAAATGGCTCGCCTGCCCGCCCATCGGCCCGAGCCCCGCGACCTGCCACGTCAGCCACGACAGCGTCGCCGCGCGCCCCGCCCCCGATGCAGGCAGAAAGCGCCCGCTCTTTTCGGCAAGATATTGCAGGATCGCGCCCGACTCGAACAGCGCGATCGGTTCGTCGCCTTCCGCCGGGTCCTGATCGACGATCGCGGGAAGCTTGTGGTTCGGATTGATCCGCCCGAACTCCGCGGTGAGCTGGTCGCCGTTGAAGATGTCATAGGGAATGACGCGATAGGGTTCGCCGATCTCCTCGAGCATGATCGCGATCTTCTGCCCGTTCGGCGTCGCCGAATAATGAAGGTCGATCATCTCACAGCACCTCGTGGATCACATGCCGCACGCCGAAATCGGTGCGCTCGCCCACCCCGACCGCGAGCACGCCGTTGAGCCAGCCATATTTCGTGCTCGCGGTTTCGAACACCGGCGCGATTCGCAGATAATATCGCGACGGGTCGGCATCGGGCACGGCCGGATCGGCGAAGGTCGCACGCACATCGTCGGGAATGATGTTGCGCCCGGTATAGCTCAGATAGACGAGTTCGCCGTCGTCGGTCTGCCACACCGCGCGGGCATCGAAGGTGCCGACCGAGGCATCGCAACCGAGCCGCCCGCTGCGCGACCAATTGCCGCCGCCGGGGAGGATCATGCCATTGATCCGCGGCCCGAAAAAACGGCCGCCGCTGATATAGCCCAGCCGCTGATCGCCGAAGGGCGACGCGCCGATCCCGATGATCCCGCCGCCCACCTCGAACTCCGCCGTACACAGATGGCGCGTTGCCAGCGCAGCGGGAGCGCCGCGCGAATTTTCTTCGTTCATGATGCGAATCCTCTTCCAGCCTATGGACAAGCATAAAACCATTAGTATACTAAGGGTCAATCAGATTGACGGATCGGAGCGCTTTCCGGGACCGGCGACAATAGCTCTATGGGAGGGTGATAATGAAGGCTCGCAACCAGTTTCTGCTGTCCGGCGTCGCGGCGATCGCGATGCTCGCCAATGCCGCACCGGCGATGGCGCAGACGGCACCCGCCGACACGGCGACCACCGACGACAGCGGCACCAACGAAATCATCGTCACCGCGCAGAAGCGCGAGCAGAGCCTGCAGGACGTGCCGATCTCGATGGAGGTCGTGAGCGGCGCCAAGCTCGCCGAATTCAACACGAGCGACATCAAGGCGGTGATGAACTACACGCCGAACGTCTTCGTCCAGTCGACCGCGGGCAACGACGTCATCTATATTCGCGGCTTCGGCTCGCCGCCGGCGAACTTCGCCTTCGACCAGTCGGTCTCGCTCTATGTCGACGGCATCTATGCCGGGCGTAACCGCCAGGCGCAGGCGCCCTTCTTCGACCTTGCGCGCGTCGAGGTGCTGCGCGGTCCGCAGGGCGCGCTGTTCGGCAAGAACACTGCAGCGGGCGCGGTCAGCGTCGTGTCGGCGGGCCCGACGAAGGATTTCGAGGGCGCGATCACCGGCCTCTATAATTTCGACCACAAGGGCACCGATTTCTCGGGCTATCTGTCGGGGCCGATCACCGACACGCTCGGCGCGCGCTTCGCGTACAAGATCGTCAATCAGGACGGCTATATCTACAACCGCGCAAAGGATCATGACGATCCCGAAATCAAGTCGCAGCTGCTGCGCCTGACGCTGAAATGGGAGCCGTCGGACAATTTCGATTACACGGCGAAGGTCGAGTACGGGAAGCGGACGGTCATCGGCGGCATCACCGTGTCGAGTCCGCTGACCAGCGGACAGGATCCGCAGACCAACCGCTATCTCGAACGCTCGGCGCTCGGCGACGAAGGCAACAGGAACAAGTCGGTGATGATCTCGGGCGTCGGCAACCTCGCGCTCGGCGATTTCACGCTGACTTCGGTCACCGGCTACAGCTGGTTCAAGTCGAAGATCGTCAACGGTTTCGACCAGACAATCCCGAACAGCGGCGGCGCCTTTACCGCCAACTCGGTCTACAACGCCTTCCCCGAACGCTTCGACCAGATTTCCCAAGAAATCCGCATCCTGTCGCCGACGGGCAAGACCTTGGAATTCATCGCGGGCGCCTAGTACGACAAGTCCGATTACACGCTGGAGCAATTTCAGGGCTTCAACATCGCGGCGCTCAACTATTTCGGCCGCATCGACAGCATCTTCCGGCAAAAGGCCGAATCCTGGTCGGTCTTCGGGCAGGCGACGTTCAACATCAGCGATGCGTTCCGCGCGATCGGCAGCCTGCGCTACAGCCACACGAAGAAGGACGGCGATTTCGCGGCGCGGCTCGTCTACGGCCCCTTCGCGCTGCGCCCGATTTCGAGCGCGACCGGCTCGATCAGCGAAGGCAACGTAGATCCGTCGGTGACGCTGCAATATGACATTGCGCCGCGTGTCATGGTTTACGGGACGTGGGGCCGCGGCTCGAAATCGGGCGGCTTCGTCTCGAACACGCTCGGCACAGTGGACAGCACCTTCACCTTCGAACCCGAGCGGTCTGAGAATTTCGAGGCAGGCATCAAATCGACGCTGTTCGACGGTAAGGTGGTCGCAAACGTGTCGGCCTATCACACCAAGTTCAAGGATCTGCAGGTTTCGGTCTATCGTCCCGAAACGTCGAGCTATCTGACCGGGAACGCCGCCAGCGCGACGTCGAAGGGCATCGAGGGGTCGCTTAGCGTCTTCCCGATCCCGAATTTCGACATCAGTGCGTCGGCCGCCTATTCAGATATCAAATATGACGATTATCCGGGCGCGGCGTGCCTCGCGATTCAGGTTACGCAGGGCACCTGCAATCCGGCGGACCCGACGAGCATAGCGAAAAACAATCTCGCCGGTTTTCCGGTCGCCTATTCGTCGAAATGGACTGGTAGCGTCACCGCGCACGCGCGCTTCGATATGTCCGACGACCTGAAGCTCGACATCACGGGCGTCGCCGCCGGCCGGTCGAAATATTTCAACTCGGACAACCAGAGCCCGGTGTTCGGGGTCCAGAACGGTTATGTGAAACTCGACCTGCGCGTCCAGCTCGCCGATCAGGACGACCGCTGGCACGTCGCGCTCGTCGGAAAGAATCTGACGAACGAGAAGACGATCGGGAGTGCGTTCAACCTGCCCTCGCCGATCACCGCATCTCCGCGCGCGATTCTCTACCTCGAACCCACGCGCAACATTTCGGTCGAGGCCGGGATCAAATTCTAGGGTCGGCTTTACGATGTCCCGGGATCGGCCGCGGCAGACGCTTTCCTCGACAGGGAAGCGGCTGCCGCGGTCGTGACCTGCCTGAAGGGGTGAACCACGGCATGATCGACGTCTATTTCACGCCCACGCCGAACGGCCACAAGGTCTCGATCATGCTCCAGGAGGTCGGGCTGGCGCACCGGCTCATCGCGATGAACATGCTCGAGGGCGACCATCTGACCCCCGAATATCGGCGCATCAACCCGAACGGCCGCCTGCCCGCGATCGTCGATCATGATCCGGTCGGCGGCGGCGCGCCGCTGCCGGTGTTCGAAAGCGGCGCGATCCTGCTCTATCTGGCCGAGAAAAGCGGCCGGCTGCTTCCCGCCGACCCACGCCGGCGGAGCCAGGCCCAGCAATGGCTGATGTGGCAGATGGCAAGCTTCGGCCCGATGCAGGGGCAGGCGCATCACTTCATCCGCTACGCGCCCGAGGGGCAAACCTATCCGGTCGAGCGCTATCGCAACGAGACGCTTCGCCTGCTCCACGTCCTCAACGGGCGGCTCGGCGAGGCCGATTATCTGGCCGAAGAATATAGCATCGCCGACATTGCCTGCTGGCCGTGGACGCGCGCGATCCGCGCGATCGGGCTGACGCTGGACGACTATCCCGCGGTCGCCGACTGGTTCGCGCGGATCGGCGAGCGGCCCGCGGTGATCGCGGGGACCGACGTGAAGAACGCGGCCAACCTGTCGAGCGCGCGCCCGGTGCTCACCGAGGAGCAATGGTCGAATTTGTTCGGGAAGAATATGTTGGAAGCGCCGGCGCGCTGAACCGACCTTTATCTCGTCATCCCCGCGAAAGCGGGGACCCAGCGATGGGCCAGCCGACGGACGCTCTGGGTCCCCGCTTTCGCGGGGATGACGAGGGGTGGGTCAAATGGTATCCGCATGCCCCCACTGATATTCGACGCGGCCGTTCAGCCGCCGTACCGCGACCCAGTCGCCACCGGCAAGGCTGTCATCCTCGATCAGCGCCGCGACGCCGCCCGCAATATCCTCGGGCCGGCACGCCTCGTTATTCGCAAGCACGGTCCTCATCCAATCCGACTTGCCGCCCACGCCGGTCGTGTCAAGGATCGGCGTGTCGACCAGCCCCGGCAGCATCCCCGCAACGCGGACATTGCATTCCTCCTTCAGCGGCGCGCAGCAGCGCGTAAGCATCATCACCGCCGCCTTGGTCGTCGCATACATGGCATCGTAGAAGCCGGTGCCGAGCGCGACGGTCGAGACGGTGTTGACGATCACCCCGCCGCCACGCGCCTTCATCTTCTGCACCGCGATCTGCGTCGCCGCGACGAGCGACGTGACGTTGACGTCGATGATCCAGCGAATGCGCGCCGCGTCGACGTCGGGAAACTGCGGCAGGCCCGACACGACGCCGGCATTGTTGTGGAGAATGTCGACATCGCCATGCGCGCGGAACCATGCCTCGACCGCCGGAACGTCCGACAGATCGAGGATGTGCGTCGTCGCCTTCGTCCCCTCTCCCTCGACGAGCCGCGCCGTTTCGGCCAGCGCGTCTTCCTTCACGTCGACGAGCGCGATTTCCGCCGCGCCGCGCGCCGCCAGCATCACTGCCGTCGCGCGGCCGATGCCGCCTGCCGAGCCCGTGACGATCGCACGCCTGCCCTTGATATCCATCTCTTCTCTCCCGGCCATCCTGTGGTTACCGTAAAGCACATTGACAGATAAACTTAAATACCTAAGTATTTTTCAGCCGAGAAGACTCGTGCGTTTTGGGGAGAGTTATGACCGAGGCCACCGCCTTCCGTGCCGACACCGCAGCGCCCGAAGCGGGGCATGCGCTGCGCCGCAACGTCGCGCTCGCGATGCTGTTCGTCGTCGGCACGATCAACTTCGTCGACCGCCAGCTTCTGTCGGTGCTCGTCGAGCCGATCCGCGCCGAGATGGATTTCAGCGACACGCAGTTCGGGCTGCTCACGGGCTTCGCTTTCGCGCTCTTCTACGCCGCTGCCGGCGTGCCGGTGGCGATGATCGCCGACCGCTGGAACCGGGTGAAGCTGATCGGCATCGCGTGCGTCGTGTGGAGCGGCTTCACCGCAGCGTGCGGGATGGTTTCGAACTTCTGGCAACTGGCGCTGATGCGTTTCGGCGTCGGGGCGGGCGAAGCCGGCGGCACCGCGCCGTCGCTGTCGGTGATCGCCGACTATTATCCGCCCGCGCAGCGCCCGCTCGCAATCGGCCTCTTCACCTGCAACGGTCCGTTCGGCGTCTTCGTCGGCGCAACCTTCGGCGCTTGGGCGGCCGCGAATATCGGCTGGCGCAATGCCTTCATCGTCATCGGGATCGTCGGTATTCTGGTCGCGCCCTTGCTCATCTGGCTGGTGCGCGAGCCCGCACGCGGGCAGATGGATACGCGGGGGCCCGCCGACGAAGCCCTGCCCTTTGCCCAAAGCCTCGCGATGTTCTGGCGCCGCCCCTCGCTGCGCATGGTGATGATCGGTAGCGGGCTCGCTGCCTTCGTGAGCTACGGCATGCTCAACTGGATCCCCGCCTTCCTGATGCGCACGCAAAAGATGCCGCTCGATGCCATGGCGACATATTTCGGCCCGGCGGCGGGCATCACCTTCGGCATCGGCATCCTCGGCGGCGGCTGGCTTGTCAGCCACCGCGCGAAGCATTCGGCGCGCGCCTATGGCATGATCCCCGCGCTCGCGACCGCGGTGTTGATCCCGACTTTCATCGCCGCGCTGCTCGTCGACAGCTGGCAGGCCTCGCTCGCGCTGATGCTCATCCCGATGGCCGCCTGCACCGCCTATGTCGCCCCCGCCCTCGCGCTGGTTCAAAACCTCACGCCGCCGCGCAGCCGCGCGACCGCCGCCGCGGTCCTCATGCTGATGTTCAACATCGTGGGCCTGGGGCTTGGCCCGCTGTTCGCCGGGGTCGTCAGCGACGGCCTGAAACCCGGATATGGCGACGACAGCCTGCGCTGGGCGCTGATCGCGCTCATGCCCTTCGCCGCCGCCGCGGGAATCGCGCAGTACCGCATGACGCGCCATCTCGAAAAGGATTTCGCCGAATGACCGACGTCGCGGGCAAGACCGCCTTCATCACCGGCGGCGCGAGCGGGCTCGGGTTCGCCACCGCCAGGGCGCTCACCGCAAAGGGGGCATCGGTCATCCTCTCCGACATCGACGCGGCGGGTGCCGAAAATGCGGCAGCATCGCTGCGCGGCGAGGGCGCCAACGCGCTCGGCATCGGGCTCGACGTCACCAGCGAGGACAGCTGGGCGGATGCGGGCGCAAAGGCGCGCGATTTCGGCCCGGTGCGTATCCTCTTCAGCAACGCCGGGGTCGGCGGCGGGTCGGGACCGTTCGAACAATATGACACCGACGTCTGGCGCTGGAACTATGCCGTCAACGCGCACGCGCATCTCTATGCCTGCCGCACCTTCCTCGGCGACATGAAGGCGTCGGGTGAGCCGTCGCACCTCGTCATCACCAGTTCGATGGTCGCGATCGTGCCGCCGCCGATCTCGGTCGCCTATATCAGCTCCAAATATGCGACGCTCGGCATCGCGATGGCGCTGCGCAACGAGCTCGCCGACACCTGCGTCGATATTTCGGTGCTGATGCCCGGCATGTCGGCAACACGCATCGTCGAGACGACGCGCGACCTGCGCCCCGCCCAAGTCGAGGTCGGCAAGGCCGCGGCGACGAGCCAAGCGATGCAGGGCGTGCTCGCCGGCGGCATGTCGCCCGACAGGATCGGCGCGCGCGTGGTGCAGGCGATCGAGGCGGGAGACTACTGGATTTTCACCCCCCCCGCATGGCCGGCGATGGCCGCACTGTTGACGCAGGACATGCTGTCT
>CBJKNR010000158.1:0-7775 GCA_966417555.1 uncultured Sphingopyxis sp. | reverse complement strand
CTGCCGGCTCCGTCGATCCCGGAGACGAGCTTGGCGATTGCGGGCAGGTCCTCGGGCGTTGCCATCCGGATTTCGAGGATCGGCTCGGGCGCCGGTTCGCGGCGGCGCGGTTTGTCAGCAGGAGGCGGCGAGGGTTTTGGCGACGCTGCCGCCTTTCGCCGCTGGCGCACCCGTGGTTCGGGTGCCGGTTCGATCTCTTTGTCGCCGACGGGAACTTTGGGCGCTTTTGCTCGAACCCTTGGCGGCGACGGCGGAAGATCGGCGGAGCGGCGCCATGTCGCGGTTACGCCGCCGCGGAGATAGTCTTCGATTTCGCCGGCGCTCGCGGTGAGACCCTTGTCGCCGACACCGATGATCGGCTTTCCCTTCGCATCGGTGAGCCCGAACTTGCCATAGTCGCCGACCCCCGGCGTCTTCTTGCGCGAGCGTAGCAGCCGGTAGCCGCGGTGCGCGGCGGCTTCGCGAAGCGCGGCGGTTTCGGAGTCAGCCATGGCTATCTAATTCACCGCGCCGCCGATTGGTTTCCTGTCGCCATGGACTGGTGGAACGGCTCGGGTGCGCTCACGTTTTGATCGCGGCAAGAGGAGAGCGGAGCCATGCAGCAACAGATATCGGTCATCACCTTGGGAATTTCGGATCTCGCGCGGTCGCGGCGCTTCTATGCCGACGGGTTCGCCTGGGCGCCGGTCTTCGAGAATGACGAGATCGCCTTCTACCAGATGAACGGCTTCGTGTTCGGAACCTGGCTGCAACCGCAGCTTGAGGCAGACATGACGCGCAGTTCGCTGGCGCGGCCCGGTGCGTTCGCGCTGGCACATAATGTCGGATCGGCCGACGAGGTCGATGCGCTGATCGCGCGACTCGAGAAGGCGGGTGGCACGATCCTGCGCCCCGGCGATGCGCCCTCGCACGGCGGCTATCGTGGCTATATCGCGGATCCCGACGATCATGCCTGGGAAATCGCGTGGAACCCCGCTTGGCCGATCGATGAGAAAAGCCATGTGACTTTTGCCGCATGAGCGGCTGCTAACGAACGTGAACCGCCTGCAGTCGGGCAAACCGGATGACGCGGTTTACTTCGTCTTCATCGCGTCCCTATAAACTGCCCGGGCTCTCAGCGACCCAGAGAGCAACCTCGCTCCGTCGAGCCCCCACCTCGACGGGGCTTTTTACATGCTGCAAAAAGCAATCGGCGAGCTAGGAGGCGCGGATGATCCTCACGCTTCTGCTCACTGCAACCGTCGTCCCCTCGGGCCAATCGTTCAATTGCACGCCCACTGCCGTGTGGGACGGTGATGGCCCGATCTGGTGCGAAGAGGGCCCGCATATTCGCCTTTCGGGTATTGCCGCTCGCGAAATGGACGGGACCTGCAAACCGGGCCATCCTTGCCCGAATGTCGACGCCCGCACGGCCCGGGATTACCTCGCCCGACTGGTAGGAATGCCGACCGGTACGCTTCGCAGCGGACACATAAGGGTGGCGGGGCCGACTATGCGTTGCCGATCAGCCGGCGGCGCCGGCGGCAATCGAACCGCGGCGTTCTGCCGTTCCCCGAAATCGGGTGATATTTCGTGCGCCATGGTGCGCGATGGATACGCCGAGCGATGGGATCGGTACTGGCGGGGCCACCAATGCCGATGAGAGAGTGTCGCTAATTCGATTCTGCGCGTCTGTCAGCCGTCTTGAATCCTTGAGACGGGGTGCGCGCGCCCTGTCCACGATCAAAATGCCGGTGACATCTGAGGATGCTGACGGAGCCGTAGAGCGATCAGGGAAGGGGGCAGCACGTCCCGCCGGATCGCTTGTGTTTTGGATTACATTGGCAGCGGGATCTCGCCCGTCCAGAGCTGTGCCAGCTTCTCGGCAATGGCTTTCCATCGGGCGACGCCGGCTGCGTCGCCCTCAAGTGCCAGTGCCGCGATCCGCTCGGCAATCCACACCGCAGCCTGGTCGCCATGCTGTTCCTCGATGGCGAGCGCACAAGCCCACAGTTCGCGTTCGGGTGTCATCATCGGAGCAGATATTGCACGGCAGACACGATGGAGAATAGGTGAGCAATAAAAGCCCCCGCCAGGCGCTGGCCAAGCGGGGTCAGTTGGGGGTGCCCCTTTCGCCACAGGAGGGCGGCGGAGGAACGCTTTGGGCCGGGAGAGGGTTGCACAAAACTGTTCATGAACTGCGAGAAGGGCCCCGCCCGAGGGCGAAGCCCTTCCGTCCTCTCGCTATGGCTACGCAAGAGGAGCCGCTGGCCCGACGGAGACGCCAGTCATCGGGCTTTTTATGGCGCCGGAATCTTATGGAACGAGGATCGGTAGTCAAGACCGCGACTGGTGCGAAACAGGCGGGAACCGGAGCGAATGTGCCTTGTTCCGATCACATAGACGAACCTTGTGGAGCGGGGCGCGAGCCGTTCAACCTTCGGAAATCGTCTCGTCCTCGATCGCCGCGGCGATCATCCGGTCCCATATCACCGCATCGCCCACAACCGCCATGCGCCCGCTCGGTTCGCGCAGCGTCTTCAGAACCGCGAGCGCGACGGGCGTATAGTCGGGCCAGAGCGCATTCACCGCTTCGGCAGCCGAGCTCATGTCGCCTTGCCATTCCGGCTGAGTTCGTGCGCGGCGAGGACGCGCGCGATCCGCTCGACGGGCGCGGTGGCGGCGACGTCCCAGCTCATCGCTTGCCCTTCAGAAAGTCGCGAACCGCATCGGCGTTGTTGCCGACGGCATCGATTGCCTCGCGCAGTTCCTGTTCGCTGACGCCGAGGCTGGCTGTCCAGTCGCGAATCTCATAATCTTCCGAAAGGCCGATCCGGTCGCGGTCGGGCGAGCCGATCGCCTGCTTGTCGTCTGCCATGTCGCGTCTCCTGATATGAAGAAGCCGGGCCGCGCGGGAGCGACGGCCCGGCCCAGAGAGCGCGGCTGAGCGCTCATCTGTTGTGCGGCGATGCTCAGCGGTTCTGCTGATTCTGGTTGTCGCGGCGGGTCTGGTTGCCGCCCTGCTGTTCGTCGCGGTCGCCGCCCTGCTGGCGGCGGTTCTGGTCCTGCTGTTCCTGCTGACCGGGCTTCTTGTCGGGCTGGTTTCCACCCTGCTGATTATTCTGTGCCATGATGGCCTCTCCTCAAATGCTCGCCCGGGGATGGGCTTCCGAAAGACGCGCGAAATATTGCAATTGTTCCCGGAAAACCGTGGGTTTAACCTATGTTATGAAGGGGTGTACGCCGCTGCCCGAGAGGGAACCAACGGCCCTGCCGTGGAGTTAACGGCCTATCCATCATGGATGAACTGGCGGCACCCGGCGCTGCCCCGGTGCGCGCGTTCCGGGCGGTGAGAGCGCTCGCCCTGACGGGAGAAATGACATGTTCAGATGGGCTATTATCTTCGCCGTGGTCGCGCTGATAGCGGCGCTGCTCGGCTTTGGCGGCATCGCCGGTCTGTCGGCCGATCTTGCCAAGATATTCCTCGTTGTCGCCGTCGTGCTGTTTATCGTCGCCTTTCTTTTCGGCCGCGGGCGACGCACGCTTCCCTGATCTCGGACCCCTGGGGACCGTGGGCACTCCTCCGCCGCGATCCCGACCTGGTGCCGGCGGCTTTCCCTTGTCGCCGGCATCCGTTTGTGTCGAACTGCCATGACCGACGTTCACGAGCACCCGCCCGTCACGCCCGACGGGCGTTATTTCCTCGTGCGCGGACGTCTCTGGCGCATGTCGAATCCCGCGTTGCCACCGGTCGACGTGACGCGCTCGTCGCCGCGTTGATGTCGGGCCGGCGCGCCGTCGGCGCGGCACTGAAGCGGAAGGATTTGGCGGCCGAGAAACAGGCGCGGGCCGCCGTCGATCGCGCGAAGCACGCCCTCGGCGAGCGGGGACCGGTTTGGTGGGACGATGACGCGCCCGACTACAACCGGCGCATGGCCGTCAACACGCCTTATGCCGACTGGTTCGCAGGTCTGGCGGCAACCGGCTAGTCGGCGGTCAATTCGTCGCGGCGGTTCGAGGTCGATAGGGTATAAGCGGCGATCGCCGCCCGGAAAAGGGTAAAGCCCCGCTGCACAAGGCTGCGGGGCTTTCCTGAAGTCGGATCCGAAGATCCGGACTTGCCATCCATCAACGCGGCTGGGCCTGATTGGTTGCGCTGACGGAAGATTTATGCGGCGACGAACCCCGCGTTGTTCATCACCGACGTGACATGGGCATTGCCTTCGTCGCCGAGCGCGGTCTTGAGCTTCGGGAACAGCTCCTCCTCTTCGCTGCGGATATGCTTCTCGATATCGGCTCGGAATTCGCGGACCTTGACGATCCACGCGGGATTGGAGGCGGCCATTTCCGAAAGGTCGAAAAGATATTGCTTCACATAGCCCTGGTCGTGAACGAGCTCGTCGGCCGCCTCGACCTGACCGTGATCGCGCATCGCGGGATAGACGACATTTTCTTCCTCGAACGCATGTTCAACCTCTTGATGGCACGGCGCGGTTCTGAGTGCGTTTCTGATAGGGATGGACAGGGTACGGATAGGCATGCCGCATTGCGATCCCATCAGCTTTCCTGCGTTAAATGTCCGCGTCTCCGGATTTGTTCATGGAAGCGGCCGGTCTCTAATCGGCCAGAAGTCCTAGAGTTCTGCTTCCATCGGCCGCGCAAATGGCCGCGATCCGATCGATCGCTGCGGTCTGGCTCCGGTAATGGGCTCGCGGCATCCTCGCCATGCACCTTGACCAGCTCGGAGTAATAATCATCGAGCGCCGATGCGAGATGCGCGGTAGTACGCGCGGTCATCCCGCCGCCGATCGTGCCGCGGTCGATAACCGCAACCGATTTGCCGCGCTGAACGAGCTCATACGCCGCCGACAGCCCGGCAATGCCGGAGCCGATGATCACCACGTCGCAGGCAATGTCGCTGGTCAGCGCGCCATCATGCGCGATGTCGATCGCGTCCATCCAGCACGAGCGGCTTCGTTCGTCTCGACTGTTCATGTCCTTCTCCGTTCAGGCTTCGGGAGGGGCGTCCTTGGTCGGACCCGCACGCAAGGTCGTCGTGCGCGCTTCTTCAAGTTCGCGGATCGAAAGCGCGGCGACCGCGCCCCAGACGAGGTGCGCCGCAATCATCAGCGCGTTCCGCCGTGCGGGGTGTCGATGTGCGGGCTCGAGCATGCCCGTCGCCGGCACCCAGCCGAAATAGCTTGCCGCCCATACGCCCACGCCCGCGAGCGCGCCGCGCACCGGACCCATGCCGGGGGCGGCAGCGGCGATCAGTGCGCCCGTCGCGGCGCCATAAAGATGATGCGCCGCGGTTGCGCTGTCCTGGATCGCATCATTGTCGGCTAGCTTCGGAAGCGCGCGCTCGGTGATCTCGCGCGGCGGCAGCGGATATTGCTCGTCGTCCGGGAGCCGCTTGTGAAGCCGGTTCATCGCCGCAGTCATCGCGACGGTGGCCGCCGCGCCGGCGATCGCGCCGATCAGCAGCCGGCTTGTCAAGGAAGAGGGGGTTTGATCGGTGTCGGTCATCCTGTCCTCTGTCATGTGTCTTCCAGACAGGACGCGCGTGCGGCGATCGCGTTCCGCGGCGCGTCAGACAATCTCGGCGACCAAGCGGCGCTTCGGCGCGCCTTCCGCCGAGAGACATCGGTTGCGCGGGGCCCTCCGGCGGGACCAGGCGAGGCGAGCGCAACCACGCTGCGTAGCGGGGCGTCTCCCCTATAACGCCGCCAATTGGAGACGCACTATGAACGATCAGAACAGGCGCGACGACGGGACGCCAACCAGGCCGGGAGAGCAGATACGGCCCAAACGCGGCGGGAAGGAGCAAGAAGCGCTCGGCAGCGGCCGCGCCGGCGGGTGCCTGACCGAGGATGATCTTGCGAAACGGGCCGATCGCGATGGCGCATCCGACGAGGGAACCGAATGACGGGCGAAGTTCGGCACGCTTCGTCGCAAAGCGGCGTTTCCCGGAACGGATGCCGGCAACTACCGCGTAATTTGCTCGTTCCGGGGTGATGCGCCGGTCTGAGGTCGGCCGCTCACCGAAAGGAATGATCATGTTCGATAACAAGAATATCGCAACGCTGAACTCACTCATCGTGACGACCCTCGACAGCATCGACGGCTACCGGAAGGCGGCCGAGGAGACCAATGCAGCGCAGTTTAAAGAGATTTTCCTGAGCCGTGCGACCGAGCGGCAGACGGTCGTCTCCGACTTCCAGGCGAAGGTGCGCGAGCTCGGCGGTAATCCCGAGGATGATGGGACCGTGCTTGCCTCGGCGCACCGCGCTTTTCTCGGCCTTCGCGACAAGTTCACCGGCGCGCGCGATGATGACGCCGCCATTGCCGAGGTCGAGCGCGGCGAAGATCATATCAAGTCGAAGTTCGAAAGCGCACTTGGCGAAACTGATCTCGACCCGGCTGTCCGGCAGCTCATCGAAGGCGGCTACGCCTCGGTGCGCTCGGGGCATGACCAGATGTCGACGCTCAAACATGGGCTCAAAGCAGGCTAATCTGTCGTCGCGCGATCTAAACAACTGCTCCCCCTGCGGCAGGTACGCAATATCATTTGACCGTCCGCCCGCATTGAGGGTGATTTTCTCGCACGGGAGGAGGAAGTCTAGCGTCACCCGCGCGTCGTCAGGCCGAACCGGAAGAAGAAACGACAAGGAGCCCGCATGCTGTCCCCCCAAGCGGAGATCGGTACGGCGGAGCGGGAGGCGGGCTTGCGGCGGCTCGTCGTCGAAGCGCTGTTCTCCAGTACGACGGCCGCCCTGACGACCGGGGTCGTGCTGACCGCATTCGCTCTGCATCTCGGTGCCAACAACGCGACCATCGGTCTGCTCGCGGCACTGCCGTTCATCGCGCAACTTGCGCAGGTTCCCGCTATTCTGCTCATCAGCCGGACGCGGGCGCGCAAGCGCATCGCGGTCGTATCGAGCGTGCTCGGACGTTCGATGCTGGCCGCCATGGCGATCGCGCCCTTCGCCGGTAGGTTCGGATTGCCGCTTGTCGTTGTTGCGACCTTTATCCTGTGCGCGATGGGAGCGGTGGGCGGCTGCGCTTGGCACCGCTGGCTGCGCGACATTGCACCGGAAGCTCGCATGGGCCGGATATTCGCGCGGCGAACCTTCTTTGCGACGATTACGACACTCGTCGCCGGCGTCGCGGCCGCTGTGGCACTTGAACTGACCCCGGCCGCGAGCGAAGCTCGAAGCTGGAGCTTCGCGGCGCTCTATTTCGCAGGATGCCTCGCGGGCATCGCCAGTGCATGGATCGTCTCGCGCATTCCCGAACCCGCATTGCCTATACAGGGGGAGAGCGGCCCGGGACTCGCCGAACAGCTCCGCCGTCCGTTTCGCGATCGCAATTTCGCGAAACTGATCCTGTTCCTCGGAACCTGGCAGTTCGCGATCAACTTCGCGACGCCCTTTTTCACTGTCTACCTCGTGCGGCAGCTTGGCTACGACATGAGCGTCGTCATGGGACTCTCGATCGCGAGCCAGCTCGCCAACGCATTTGCGCTCCGAAGCTGGGGAGCTGCTGCCGATCGCTTTGCGAACAAGTCGGTGCTTCTGGTGGCGGCGCCGCTCTATATCCTCTGCATCGCCTCAATGGCCGGCGCGTCGCAAATAGCCGACCCGCCGTCGCGCCTGGTCTGGCTGGCGCTGCTCCATGTCATCATGGGCGCTGCCGTCGCGGGTGTCACACTGTCGACCGCCAATATCGCGCTCAAGCTGTCGCCGCGCGGCGACGCCGAATCTTATCTTGCCGCCGGCGCCGTCGTGACAGCAGCA
>CBJKNR010000157.1:0-7815 GCA_966417555.1 uncultured Sphingopyxis sp. | reverse complement strand
CCCCCTCTCTCCTCCCGGGGTTGCGTGTGGGGGGGTGGGTTGTTGGGACCCTTGGCCCGTTGCCGCCGCTTTCCGCGGAGTGGAAAGCGATCAGGCCAGGCTCGGAAAGCTCGCCTTCAGCCCGTCGATCACGAACTGCGCGGCAAGCGCCGCGAGCAGCACGCCGAGCAGCCGCGTGATCACCGCCTCGCCCTTGTTGCCGATCAGCCGCATCAGCGGCCCCGCCGACAGCAGCGCGGCGAGCGTCAGCAGCAGGACGAGCAACAGCGCCCCGAAGATCACGAAAGCGCGGTCGAGCCCGCTGTTCTGCGACACGAGCAGCATCACCGACGCGATCGACCCGGGCCCCGCCAGCATCGGCATCGCCATCGGGAAGACCGAGACATCCTCGATTTCGGGGGTCGCCATCACCTTCTCGGCGCGCTGTTCGCGGCGTTCGGTGCGCTTTTCGAAAACCATGTCGATCGCGATGATGAACAGCATGATCCCGCCCGCGATGCGGAAGCTGTCGAGGTCGATGTGGAGGAAGCTCAGCAGCGCCTCGCCGAACATCGCAAAAAAGACGAGGATCAGGCCCGCGATGATCGTCGCGCGGATCGCCATCGAGCGGCGCTGCTGCGCGCTCGCACCCGTCGTCAGGCTGGCATAGATCGGCGCGCAGCCCGGCGGGTCGATCACGACGAACAGCGTGACGAAGGCCGAGATGAAAAGGTCGATCACGGCTGCTTCGGTGCCGCGACCTGGTCGTCGATGACGGTCGCCATTTCCTTGCCGTCCCACAGGCGGATCGTGACGCGGCGCGACTTGTCGGCGCGAACGGTCGATGTCCAGCTCAGCGTCTGGTCGGGCGACAGGCCGACCGCCCTGTCCTCACCCTCGCCGCCCGCCTCGATCGGCACGGCAGGACGCGAGCCGCAGACCGCCTGTTTCGCCGCTATGAAATCGGGCGCCGCACGTGGAGCTGCCAGCGTATCGCCATGGTCGAGGGTCCAGCTGAGCTTGCCCTTTTTGGGATCGCGAAGCCAGACCGTGGTAAAATAGCCGTTCGCCGGCCCCTTCTGCCACGCGCCCGTGGTGACGCCGACATTGCCGTCGCAGCTCACATAGACGGCATGCGGCTGCCACTTCACCGCCTCGGCGGGATCCTTCTGCGACTTCAGCCAGTCGCGCGCCACGACGCGCTGCGGCACGAACATCACCGCTTCGGGCGCCATGGTTTCGCGAAACGCCGTCCACTGGCCCTTTTCCTGCGCGAGCCGCGAAAAGCCGATTTCGGCGGCGATGAATGCACTGGGGTTGGGCGCAAGCGGCCTGTGTTCGCGCGACAGCGCAGCGCCACCTGCGATCACCGACAGCAAGGTCACAGCGACAGCCAAGCGGCGCATCAGAAACCCTCCGGATCGGCGAGGCCCGCACGGCGGTGCGCAGCGACGAGCGTGTTGCGCAACAGGCAGGCGATCGTCATCGGGCCGACGCCCCCGGGAACCGGCGTGATCGCATCGGCGACCGCCGCAGCTTCGGCATAGTCGACATCGCCGACCAGCCGGCCTTTCGCGGCGCCTTCGGCGGGCGGCAGGCGGTTGATGCCAACGTCGATCACGGTCGCGCCGGGCTTGATCCAGTCGCCCTTGACCATTTCGGGCCGGCCGACCGCGGCGACGACAATATCGGCGCGGCGCACGAGACCGGGGAGATCCCTTGTCCGGCTATGCGCCATCGTGACGGTCGCGTTCGCACCGAGCAGCAGCTGGCCCATCGGCTTGCCGACAAGGATCGAGCGGCCGATCACGACCGCATCCTTGCCCGACAGGTCGCCGAGCCGGTCCTGCAGCAGCAGCAGGCAGCCATAGGGGGTACAGGGCACCATGCCGGGGATGCCGAGCGCGAGGCGGCCGGCGCTGACCGGGGTGAGCCCGTCGACATCCTTGTCGGGGTCGATCGTCGCGACCGCCGCCTGTTCGTCGAGATGGTGGGGGAGCGGGAGCTGGAGCAGGATGCCGTCGACTGCCTCGTCGGCGTTGAGCGTCGCGAGCAGCGCTTCGACTTCATCCTGCGTCGCGGTCGCCGGCAGACGATGCTCGAAGCTCGCCATGCCGGCAGCGACGGTCGCCTTGCCCTTTGACCCGACATAGACCGCGCTCGCCGGATCGTCGCCCACGAGCACGACCGCAAGCCCGGGCACACGGCCCGCCGCGGCCTCGAATGCCGGGACCGCACCGGCGATCCGCGCGCGCAGCCCCGCGGCGAACGCCTTGCCGTCGATAACGTGCGCCCCGCCCGTCACGTCAGATCGCCCCCGAGTTCATGCCGAGCGTGTAGAGATAGGAAATCACCGGCCCCTGCAGGATGATGATCAGGATCAGCACCACCATCGGCGTCAGGTCGAGCCCGCCGAAATCGGGCATGATGCGCCGGAAGGGGCGATAGAGCGGCTCGGTGATCCGCTCGAGTACCTGCCAGAGCTGGCGGACGAAATCATTGTGCGTGTTGATGACGTTGAAGGCGATCAGCCACGACATCACCGCCTGGACGATGATGATCCACCACAGGATGTTGAGCAGGATCGACAGGATTTGAAGAAACATCAGATACATTGGGGGCTCCGGCCGGAAGGTCGTGAAAAGAGCTTTAGCGGTGAATAAGCGTCCCTGCACCCCTTGCCGTGAAAATTTCGAGCAGCATTGCGTGCGGGATGCGGCCGTCGAGGATGACCGCCGCCTCGACCCCGGCATCGACCGCGGCGACGCAGGTCTCGACCTTGGGGATCATGCCGCCGGTGATCGTGCCGTCGCTTTTCAGCCCGTCGATCGCGGTGCGGTCGAGGTCGGTCAGCAGCGCGCCCGACTTGTCAAGCACGCCGGCGACATCGGTGAGCAGGAAGAAGCGTTTCGCCCCCAGCGCCCCGGCGATCGCGCCCGCCATCGTGTCGGCATTGATATTATAGGTCGCGCCATCGGCGCCGAGCGCGACGGGCGCGACGACGGGGATGAAATTGTCGTTGGTCAGATTGACGAGAATCGTCGGATCGACCGCGACGGGCTCGCCGACGAAGCCCAGATCGACGTGGCGCTCGATCCCCGAATTGGGATCGGGCTCGGTGCGGCCGACCTTTTCGGCCAGAACGAGATTCGCATCCTTGCCCGAAATGCCGACCGCGCGTCCCCCGAGGGAGGCGATCCAGCTGACAATTTCCTTGTTGATCTTGCCCGCCAGCACCATTTCGGCGACCTCGGCGGTCGCCGCATCGGTGACGCGAAGCCCCCCGACGAAGGTCGATTCGATCCCGAGCTGTTTCAGCATCGCGCCGATCTGCGGCCCGCCGCCATGGACGACCACCGGATTGATGCCGACGGCTTTCAGCAGCACGACATCCTCGGCGAAGTCGCGCTGCGCCTCGGGATCGCCCATCGCGTGGCCGCCATATTTGATCACGAAGGTCTCGCCGGCATAGCGCTGCAGATAGGGCAGCGCCTCGACGAGCGTTTCGGCCTTGGCGAGCAGGTCGGGCATTTTCGAGGGATCGGTCATCGACATCATCCGGCATTCTTTGCATCGAGGCTGCGGCCGAGCGCGACGACCGCCATCACCAGCAGCGGCACCATCACCGCCGACAGCATCACCTTGGCGATCATCTGGCCCAGCATCAGGTCGCCGATCGGGCGGACCCCATAGAAGCTGACGGTGATGAAGATCAACGTATCGATGATCTGGCTGAGCGCCGCGGCGATGAAACCGCGAAGCGGCAACAGCCGGCCGTTATTCGCCGTCATCCGTGAAAAGAGCCAGACGTTGAGGCTGACCGACACGCCATAAGCCAGGATTCCCGCCGCCATCATGCGCCAGCCCTGGCCGACGATGATCGGAAACGCCTCCTTGGCGGGCTCGTACATGCCCTCGTCGGTCGGCAGTTGCAGCACGAACACCGTCAGGATGATCGCGAGGATGAGCGGGATGAAGCCCAGCCGGACGAGCCTGTCGGCGACGACACGTCCGTGGAGCTCGGCAATTCCGCTCGATATCGCGATCAGCGTCAGGAAAGGAAAGATTCCGGCCTCGACCGCGAGCGGGCCAAGCGCGACCTGCTTTGCGCCAAGGAAACCGCCCAGCGGAACCATGCCGCCGTAGAGGATTGCGAACAGCAGCAACGAAGGCGCGATCACGCGCGGAGAGCTATTTTCCATCGAGGCCGCTTAATCGCTTTTGCAGGTGCTGGAAAGACCGGGAAACAAGGGCCCGGCGCGCAGCTCTTGCTCCGACGCCAAAGCCCGCTAGACAGGCCCATTAACTTGCGGGGGACGCACTGACATCATGGAACGCCTGATCGGTCTCGCCGGCATCGTCGCATTGCTCGCGATCGCCGTGCTTTTTTCGTCGAACCGCCGCTGGATTCGCCCGCGCATCGTCATCCCCGCCTTTCTGCTCCAGGCCGGCTTCGCCGTGCTCGTCATCGGCACGCCGTGGGGGCGCGCGGTGATCCAGGCGATGTCGAACGGCGTATCGAACCTCCTGGGCTATGCCGACGAGGGCACGCGCTTCCTGTTCGGCGACGTGCTGACGCAGGCGCCCTATGGCAAGGCGGTGTTCGCGATCGGCGCACTGCCGGTGATCATCTTCTTCGCCTCGCTGATCTCGGTGCTCTATTATCTCGGCATCATGCAGCTGATCATCAAATGGGTCGGCGGCGCGATCCAGAAGGTGACCGGCATCACCAAGGTCGAAAGCCTCGGCGCGGCGGCGAACATCTTCGTCGGCCAGTCCGAATCGCCGCTCGTCATCCGTCCCTATCTCGCCGGCCTCACCCCGTCGCAGCTCTTCACCGTGATGACGGTCGGCATGGCGGGCGTCGCGGGGACGATCCTCGGAGCCTATGCGGGGATGATCGGCCCGCACCTCCTCCCCTATCTGCTCGCCGCGAGCTTCATGTCGGCGCCGGGCGGCATATTGATGGCAAAGATCATGATGCCCGACGACCCCAGGGACATCGGAATCGAACCGATCGTGATGCCCGAGGCGAGCCACGACGAGGAAAAGCCCGCGAACATCATCATGGCGGCGGCGCAAGGCGCCCAGACCGGCGTCAAGCTCGCGGTCGCGGTCGGCGCGATGGTGATGGCCTTCGTCGCGCTCGTCGCGCTCGCCAACGGCATCCTCGCCGGAATCGGCGGCTGGTTCGGCTATGAGGGCCTGTCGTTCCAGGCGATCATCGGCGCGATTTTCCGCCCGGTCATGTGGCTGATGGGCGTGCCGTGGGAAGAAAGCGCCACGGTCGGCGGGCTGTTCGGCAGCAAGGTCGTGCTCAACGAATTCGTCGCCTTCATCGATCTCGGCCGCGCGCAGACCGGCATGTCGATGGCGGCGGTCGCGATTGCGACCTTTGCGCTCTGCGGTTTCGCCAATTTCAGCTCGATCGCGATCCAGATGGCGGTGACCGGCGGACTCGCCCCCAACCAGCGCCCGATGATCGCCAAGCTCGGGCTCAAGGCGCTGCTCGCGGGCAGCCTGTCAAACCTGATGTCGGCGGCGCTCGCGGGATTGATGCTCGGCATCGCACCGCCGCTCGCCAGGCCCGCCCCCGAACCGGCCGTGCCCGCCGCGGCGCCCGCAGCCACTTCGCAAACGGCACCGGCCCCGCCGCCCGCAAAGACGCAATAAGGCGTGCCGCCCCATCGCGCTGACGATGTGGGAGAATTTGCAAGCCGTCGGCGAATGGCGTAAACTTCGAACCATAATAATCCCGATAATCCGGGTCGCGTTCGCAAAATGGGAGGCTGTCATGAGAACCGCTTATCGTTGGTCGATCCTTGCCGCGGCGGCGGCGTCGATAGGGGCGGGTTTCCTCGCCACATCGAACGCCCAGACCGTCGAAACCGAGCGCTACCGCCCCGAACGCCCTCCCGAAGCCACCATCTATCGCGACGCGGGCTATCGCGGGCCCGCGGTCTTCATCGGCGAGGAGAAGCCGAACCTCGGCCTCGCCTGGCCGGTCAATTCGATCCGTGTGCCCCGCGGGCGCTGGGAGCTGTGCGAAAAGACGCGCTACCGCGGCAATTGCCGCACGGTCGATCGCGACACGCCGATGCTGAACAATGTCCTGCGCGGGCTGACCATCCAGTCGATCCGGCCGGTCGGTTCGGGTGGCGGTGGTGGCGGCTGGAACCCCAACCCGCCTGCCAATGACCAGGTCGCGCGCGGCAATTTCGCCGAGTTCCATACGCAGCCGGCCGAGCGCAACTATCGCGTCCTCGCCTGCACCCGCGGCTCGGCCACCGCCAATTGCGCGGCGCAGACCGCCGACAACTGGTGCCGCTCGATCGGCTGGAACGGTTCGGCGCGCGAACATATGGAAACGATCAGCGGGCGGATCTACCTCGCCGACGTGCTGTGCGTCCGTTCGGGTTATTGAGGGGGAGACCGGACATGAAGATCATGGCAGTTTTCGCGGCGAGCGCCGCCGCCCTTGCGCTCGCCGCCTGCTCGTCGGTGCCTCGCAACACCGGCACGAGCTATGAATGCAACCGTGGCACGCGGCTGAAGGTCGACTATGTCGGCGACGGCGCGATCGTCCGCGTCAACGGCGGCCGGACGATGGTGCTGAAATCGACCCCGGCCAATCGCGGTCAGATTTACGAAAACAAGACCGGCGCGCGTCTCCAGCGCAACGGCAATGACGTGACGTGGAACACCGCATTGCGCTCGGCGGCCGAAAGCTGCCGCGTCGTCCATACCCCGCTCTGACGGAAAGACTCTAGGGCCGGGCGGGCGCCTTGCAGCCCCGCTCGAGCCCGACACCCTTCAGAAAGCCGCGGCGTACCGTCCCGGCATAGACCGCGACGGCATAGCGCCGCCGCTCGGCATTCGCGCCCGTTACCTCGCCGATCAGGCCGCGGAAGGGGATGATCCCCCCGGCCACCGTGCCGGCGACACGGCCCGCGGTTTCCTCGCGCCTCTTCGCTTCGCTCTTTCCGGCCCTTGCGTTGACATCGGGCCCGAGCACCGCATCGAGTTCCTCGACCTCGCGGATGATCGCCGCGCATTTGCCGAGGCCCGCGAGCGAATAGGGGTCATCCTGAACCTCGAGCAGTTTTTGCGGCGGCTCCCTGCCGTCAAAGGGTTCGGCGACCGAGTTGGCCGTACCCTTGATCGTCGATTCTTCGGGAGCGCCCTGCTGCGCGAAGCCTTGCGCCGGAAGGAACAGGGCCGCGGCGGCGAGACTTGCCAACACATTGTTTCGCATGATCTTCTCCGACTGTTGCTTGCGTCCGATCTGTGTACAAAAGCCGTGCCGGCTCCACTCATTCCTTGGTCATATGCGGCCTTGCGGCGCCGAACCGGCCCGCGAAGACGTCGCGCTACGCCGCGTCGTGATCGCTCACCGCGTCGGCACGGGCGCCTCGCCCGTCCAGTCGTAGAAACCGCGCCCGACCTTTTTGCCGACCCAGCCCGCGTCGACATATTGGACGAGCAGCGGTGCGGGGCGGAATTTCGGATCGCCGGTGCCGCTATAAAGCACGCGGATGATTTCGAGGCAGGTGTCGAGCCCGATGAAGTCGGCGAGCGTGATCGGGCCCATCGGATGGTTGAGGCCGAGACGGCAGCCGGTGTCGATATCCTGCATCGTCGCCACGCCCTCTCCGAGCGCAAAAACCGCCTCGTTGATGAGCGGCATCAGCACGCGGTTGACGATGAAGCCCGGCGCGTCGTTGGCGTGGACGATCTCCTTGCCCAGCCCGCGGCCATAGGCTTCGACCTTCGCGAGCGTGTCGTCGCTGGTTGCGAGGCCGCGGATCAGCTCGATCAGGCCCATGACGGGCACCG
>CBJKNR010000156.1:0-7861 GCA_966417555.1 uncultured Sphingopyxis sp. | reverse complement strand
GACGCTGAGCGACTACGGCGTCTACACGATCAAGGGCGGCGAGCTGGTGTTCGACCGCTCGATCAAGGCGAAGACGTGAACGCGAAGCGGGTTCCGACGGCGTTCTGCAGGAACGCCGTCGGGGACCGCGTCGCGGGGGAACGGGTAGGGCGAAGGCTTGCCAATGTTGTGGAAATAGCCCCGGTTGGTCTGACCGACCGCGATCGCGAGCCCGCCCATGTCGCGGGTGCAGGGCGTGAGGCTGATCCAAACAGGGCGGTAATCCTGGATGCCGGGACTGAAAAACCCGTCCTGGTGAACAGTGGTGACGGGTCCTCCGGGCGGGTAGGTGCGATACTGGACGATGGGGACCGCGCAGGTCGGTTCGCCCAGAATATTCTCCAGCACTTGCCGGTTGGCGGGATGTTCGAGCAATTGTTTCGCAATGCCATCGTACCGGGCGTCCTCCTCCATTCGTTCCGGAAGCGCCTTGCCTGTCCAGGTGCCAGTGATATCGCCAGCCACCGTCAGGCCGAGCTTTGTGGACACCGCAAGCATCGCATCGCGAGCGGCCTCGACCGATCCCGCGTCGAGAACCCCGCGAAGCAGCAGATAGCCATTGTCATTGTAGAATCTATCGAGCGCGCAATGGTCCCTGAGAAGATGATTGCAGCTTTCCAGCTCGCGTTCGGGATTTACATATTTCACGTGCATGTCTTCGGCATCGGGCCGGTTGATCGCATCGACTGACATGGGTTGACCTCTCCAGATGGTTGCGGGCGTCCGTTGATCGGTTCGTTGCGCCATTGAACAGCAAATACGCCAAGAAATACCGGATTCAAATCGTCAATGATCGGATATTTTCGATCAAAGACCGGCATGTCCGTAGATTTGCCGATATTCGACGCGGGCAACTCGGCTCAATCGGCGGCCTGCGCGCAAATCCACATGCTCAGGAGCATGTATCCCATATCTGATATCGTTCGGGCAGCGGTTGCGCGAAGAAACCGGCACCTGCTGTTCCAAAGGACGACGCGCAAGATTTTCGGCCCGGACAGTCTGCGATGCCTGGCATCGGCACTCGCCTCCGCGGTGCCCGCGTCGCCCACGACGATTGCTATCGGTCAGTTGCTGCGCGATAATCCGATCTGGTCGGCCCAAGCGCGCCAACCCGTCAGAAAAAGGGCTCCACCATCAAGATCGCGGACCGTCATCTTCTGGAACTGATCGAGGCGGTGCACGCGGGTCCTTATGAGGCCTCGCCCTGGACGAGCGCGTTGTCGGGGCTGCGTGCGGCGATGGATGCCGGGCTCGCAAACCTGATCTTTCGGGTCCGGGGCAAAGGCGCGGAACCCGGGCGGCAGGTCGTCCACATCAGCGCAGATGCCGACCTGGAGGTCATACGCGCGCTCCATGCCGAAATCGTCGGAGACGCGGATATTTTCGCTTATTTCAGCATGGATGCGGGGCGAGTCTACGGCATCGATGAATTGTTGGAAATCGATTTCGCCGAGCAGGTTCGCGCCTTGCACGAATTTGTTCGCCGCGCGGGGCTGAAGGGGCTGCGTATCGCTCGGATTGAGGACGGACGGGGACGATCGGCCTGGATCACGGTTGCCCAGCCCCGGCGCGGCAATGATTTCACCCCGGAGCGGGTGGATCTCCTGGCGGCGCTGTTGCCGCATTTTGCGCTGAGCCTGCGCAGTTACGGGCTGATCGAGGAAATCTCGGTGAATGCCGAGGTCGCGGCCCGCCTGGCGGGCGCCTTCAACCAGGCCTGCATCCTGCTCGACGATGATGGAAAGGTGCGCCATTTCGAAAATCAGGCGGCGGAGCTCGTGCAGGCCGATGGTTGGCCGGCCTTGCGGATCGGCGCGCCGCTGAAGACCGGTGACCGGCGTCTGGACCGGCTGGTTGCCCAGTGGCTGCAGGCGCTTGCCGAGCCTTCGGCCAAGACGGAATTGGCACTCTCGACCGACGGCCACTGCGAACTTCTCCTTGTAGAATTGGGGGCCAAGCTCAGTCCCCAGTCCCACATGCCCGCCGTTGCCGCATTCATTGGGCACAAGACGCCCGGTCGCCCCCGTCTGCGAGGCGCCGCAGCGCTTGGCGCGGCGTGGGGCCTAACTCCGCGCGAAGCGGAGCTGACGCTGTTGCTTGCAGGTGGACTATCTCTCGCTGAAGCCGCCCGACATCTGTCGATATCCGAGCAGACGGTGCGCTTCTATTCAAAGAGAATCTATTCGAAGACAGGCGCCCACGGCCAAGTGGACCTGGTGCGCCGGGTGCTGACAAGCGTCGTCGCACTCGCCTGAGCGCGCAAGTAAGGCACGAGGGGGACGGGCGGCGCGCCGAGGTTCGCATTCGCGGGCTCTTCGGTCTCGCCCGACCAAGAATTTGCCTTGCTGTAGAGTGGCACTATACATGTGCGCGCATGGTGAGAGGAGAATCGCGTGAGTGACATCGAATTTGCGGGCCGTGTCGCGCTTGTAACGGGCGGTGGTAATGGCCTTGGCCGTGAGTATTGCCTTGAGCTCGCCCGGCGCGGTGCACGGGTAATCGTCAACGATCTGGGCGGTTCCGGATCGGGCTTAGGGCAGTCAGGCGCCGCAGCCGACGCGGTCGTCGATGAGATACGCGCTGCAGGCGGCCAAGCGGTTGCCGACCATGGCTCGGTGGCTTCGCGGGCCAGCGCGGCGGCGATGGTTGCAAAAGCGGTGGAAAGCTTTGGCCGGCTCGATATCGCGATCATCAATGCCGGAGTGTTGCGCAACAACCGGTTCGAGGATCTTACGGACGACGAAATTGATATCGTGCTCGACGTACATCTCAAGGGCGCCTTTTATGTTGCGCAGCCCGCTTATCGTGAAATGGCGAGAAACGGCTATGGCCGCTTTCTCTTCACCGGCTCGGCCTCGGCGATGTTCGGACATGCCTGGCAAGCCAATTACGCTGCGGCGAAAGGGGCTATGGTCGGCCTGTCCAACACGGTAGCGATCGAAGGCGCCCGGCACGCTATCCTCTCCAACGTCATCTTGCCGACGGCGGGGGACACCCGCCTTCGCGAAGAAATGCTTCCCGGTTTCATGGAAGCGGAGCCATTTGCGACCCAGATGAAGGGCGTGGATTTCGCCGCCATCAGGCCCGAGATGACTTCGGCCTATAATGTGCCGCTTGCACTCTATCTCGTTAGCGAGGCTTGCCGGGACAGCCATGGTGTCTACAGCCAGTGCGCCGGTCGTTATGCGCGCGTTTTCATGGGGCCTTGCGATGGATGGTTGTCGCCGCGCGGCGAGGCACCGTCTTCCGACGATGTGGCGGCGCATTGGAACATGATCTCACGTCCTGGCGTCCCCCATCGCCCCGAGAGCGTATATGAAGAGATTGCGCTGGTGGTCGACCAGCGCAAGGCCGGAAATTAATCCGTCTGGCTTTCCCGCCTGCCCTGGGGACGGAGCGGTCGATCATAGGATACGTCGCTCCGGTCGCGCCGGTTAGGGCCACTTGCATTGAGCTTGGCTACATAGGCGGGCGGCGTGTCACGGGCGTTGAAGGTTCCGCTATATTCGTTGACGCAGACGCGATGCGCGATCGCCCATTTGTGGTTGCGGCGCTCGAATCGGTCGATGTACCGGCCAAAGGCGAGCGTGGGCGGCCCCTCCCTGTTCGCACCCCAGAAGCAGTAATAGGATTCGACATGCGCTGTGTCGCCATCCAGGTCGATGTTGACGTTGCTGATGCTGTGCTGATGGCGCGTTTGCGTCTCCCCATGGAAATTCAAGGCCCAGCTTACGAAGGTTTCGGGATTCCCCTCGCTCACGCCATGCTCGTCATAGGCGTCGGGATGATAGGCCGACAGCATCAGCTCCCTGTCCGCGCGGTCCACGCCGCGACAGTAGCGGAGCAGCGCATCGTTTATCGCGTCCTTGTCGATCAGGCGCTGCATTTGGTCGGGGAGCGTCATCGGCGGCCTCTCGCTTGGTGAAGATTGCGGTATCATGGCACGTCGTCGGACCCCCCCGCCTCAATTTTTGCAATCGCGGGGACAGATTTCACATTCCCGATATTCGCCGTTGTGGCGGCGCGCGGGAGGGCGAAGCGCTAGGCACACCCGGCTAATCATGGAAGAGAGATGGTCATGACATATTTGCCAGCACCCGATTCCGAAACGCAGCTTGCGATCTATCGCCGCATGGCGCTGATCAAGGCCAATGACGAGCGCAGCCGCAAGGTCATCCGCTCGGGCAGGCTCGTAATGCCCTATTACAGCCCGCGCGGGCAGGAGGTGATCCCGAGCGCGATGTCGGCCTGTCTGACGGACGAGGATTATATCTGCACCATTTATCGCGGAACGCATGATATGCTCGCGAAAGGCGTGCCGCTCCGGGATTTGTGGGCCGAGCTCGCGGGCCGGGTCACCGGGACCTGCAAGGGCAAGGGTGGACCGATGCATATCACCCACCCCCGCTCGGGCGTCATGATCACGACGGGGATCGTCGGCAGTTCGATGCCGATTGCCAACGGGCTTGCATGGGCTTCGCAGCTCAAGGGCGATGGGCGGGTGACCATTGCCTACTTCGGCGACGGAGCATCGAACATTGGCGCCTTCCATGAATCGCTCAATCTGGCGTCCGTGTGGAAGCTGCCTGTGATTTTCGTCTGCCAGAACAATGAATGGGCCGAGCACACCGCCTATGCGAAGTGCACGTCGGTCGATCAGATCGCGAAGCGCGGTGCCGCCTATGGCATGCCCGGGGTACATGTGGACGGCAATGATGTTTTCGCAATGTATGCCGCCGCGAAAACGGCCGTCGATCGCGCGCGGTGTGGGGAAGGCCCGACGCTCATCGAGGCCATGACCTATCGCTTTCACGGCCATGTGTTCGGCGATGCCGATGGCTATATGGACAAGGCGCGCAAGGAGCGCGCCATGGCCGAAGACCCGGTTCCCCGTTTTCGGGATCATCTGATCGCGGCAGGCATCGCGGGCGAGGAGGAGCTTGTTTCCCTGGAGACGGAGATCGAGGGTCTTCTCGATGACGCGGTCGAATTTGCGCTCGCTAGCGATTTTCCGGGGCTCGAAGAACTGGGCAAGGACGTATTTGCTGAGGATGTACCGGCATGAGTGCTCGTGGTTCCGCTCTTGCAGAGGGCAAGTCGAATATCCTTTCGTCAGTCAATGCGGCTCTCGCCGATGCGATGCGCGAAGACGAGACGGTGCTGGTGCTCGGCGAAGATATCGGCGACGCGGAAGAGGGCGGTGTCGTCGGCGTGACGCGCGGTCTCTCGAGCGAGTTCGGCGACCATCGCGTTCGCACGACGCCGATCTCGGAGCAGGCGATCGTCGGCGCGGCGATTGGCGCCTCGCTGGCGGGGTTCAAACCCGTTGCTGAAATCATGCTCATGAACTTCTCGACCGTGGCGATGGATATGATCGTCAATCATGCCGCCAAATTGCGTTTCATGTCCGGCGGTCAGACCAATGTGCCGATCGTGATCCGCACGATGACCGGCACGGGGTTCGGATCGGGCGGGCAGCATTGCGACTATCTGGAAGCATGGTTCGCGCATACCGCCGGCATCAAGGTCGTCATCCCGTCGTCGCCTGCTGACGCTTATGGACTAATGCGCAGTGCGATCGACGATCCGGATCCGGTGCTGTTCATCGAGAATCTGCCAACCTATTGGAATCAGGACGATGCCGCGCCGCCGGGCTGTCGCGTCCCGATCGGCAAGGCCAACATACTTGCCGAAGGCAGCGATGTGACGATTTTAGCCTATGCCAGGATGATCCAGGAGGCGAAGCCGGCATTGGCAAGGCTGGCGGAAGAGGGCGTTTCTGCAGAGCTGATTGACCTGCGCACCATCGCTCCCTGGGATCGTGAAACCGTGCTGGCGTCCGTCGCCAGGACCGGACGCCTGTTGATCGTGCATGAGGCGGTTACCCCGTTTGGTGCCGGCGCCGAGATCGCGGCCGTAGTGAACGAACAATTGTTCGGCAGATTGAAGGCGCCGGTCAGGCGTCTGGGCGGTGCCTTCTGCCCCGTGCCATTTTCAAAGCCGCTGGAAACTGCGTTCGCCCCACGGACCGACGACATCGTCGGTGCCGCGCGCGCGCTGCTGCAACCCGCATAATCTTTCACCCAGTCAAGAGGACGAACCATGGCCATCGAAATTCTCCTGCCCAAGATCGGCTTTTCCATGAATGAAGGCATTTTGGCCGAATGGCTGGTCGCGGATGGCGGGCAGGCGGTCGAAGGCGAGCCGCTCTATGCGTTCGAGAGCGACAAATCGACGCAGGAAGTCGAAAGCCCGGCGACCGGAACGTTGAGGATTGTCGCGACGCCAGGCGAGACATATCAGGTCGGCGACGTTCTCGGTACGATTGAGTAGGCGTACCACGGATGCTCGGGGCGCCTGGCATGGACGAATTCCAATCGCTCGATTTTACCTGCGATGACGATGGCGTCGCGGTGCTGCGGATGCATACGCGCGGGGGCCCGGCCCTATGGTCGTTCCGCGACGGTCTGCACCTTGAACTCGGTCAGGCGTTCGCCCTGATAGCCCGGAATCCCGATATAAGGGTCTTGATCCTGACCGGGACCGGCGACAGTTTTTGTGCGGGCTTCGACATGGCTGGCGGTCCGCCGCCGCCGATGACCCCTGCGGCCTGGAGCGAAACCGTGAGGCAGGGACGGGCGCTGATCATGAATCTGCTCGCGCTCGAAGTGCCCGTGATCGGTGCGGTCAACGGGCCGGCTTTCATTCATGCTGAACTCCCGCTTTTGTCAGATATCGTGCTGGCGGACGAAAGTGCCGCGTTCCGCGATATGCCGCACTTTCCAAGCGGCGTGGTTCCTGGCGATGGCGTCCAGATTTTGTGGCCGATGCTTCTTGGGCCGAACCGTGGCCGTTATTTTCTGCTCACTGGCGAAACGATCGACGCCGTTCAGGCTCTGCATTTGGGGGTGGTGGCCGAAATACTGCCGCCGGGCCGCCTGATGGAACGCGCGCGTGAACTCGCTGCGACGATCGCCGCGCGCCCGAAGGCGGTCGTTCGCAACACCAGACTTGCCCTCACCAGGCATTTGAAGGCGCGCTTCGAGGCCGAGCTGGAACAGGGCCTGTTGCTCGAAGGCCTCGCCATTCTCGATCGGTGATCGCGCCGGATTTAATGATTCGATATGTTGGAAGGAAGGTCGATGGAACTCGCTTCGGGACCCGCACAGGAGGCCGTGTCCGCGCTGCTCGACGAGCTCGTCGCGGAGGGTAGCGAAATCGGGATCCAGGTCTGCGCCTACCGCGGGGACGATTGCATCGTCGATACGTGGGCCGGCGCCGTTGCCAGCGGCATGGCCGCCCCGGTCACGCCCGATACATTGTTCAATGTCTTTTCGGTATCAAAGGCGGTTGCCGCCACGGCGGTTCACCTGCAGGCCCAGCGCGGATTTATCGATTATGACGCACCGGTTGCCCGCTACTGGCCAGAATTTTCGGAGGCTGGCAAGGGTGACGTCACCGTGCGACAGGTGCTCAGCCACGTGTCGGGCGTTTATCAGATGCCGCCCGATGTCACGCCCGAATTGATGACCAACTGGGATTGGATGACGCGCCGCATCGCGGAGATGCCCGCTGGATATCCCGCCGGGAGCCGTTCCTCCTATCAGGCAATGACTTTCGGCTGGCTCGTCGGCGAAGTCGTGCGCCGGACAGATCCCAAGCGGCGGCCCTTCGGCCGGTTCGTGAAGGACGAAATCGCCGACCCCATAGGCGCCACCGATGGAGAGCAGGTTCATGACCGCCGCATTGAGGGGGACGGCCACTGACCGGAACACGAGCATCAGCAGGAGGAAGGACACCCCGATCACGGCTCCGACAAAGA
>CBJKNR010000155.1:0-7925 GCA_966417555.1 uncultured Sphingopyxis sp. | reverse complement strand
AGAAATCGAGCATCAGCCCGTCGAGTTCGCTCTCGCGCAGGCAGCTGCCGTAGAAGAGTAGCGCGCGCGCGCTGCCCGGATATTCGGCCGCGATCGCCGACGCCATCGCGGTGACGCGCGGGTCGACGGGTGTCGCGAGTTCTTCGCGGACGAGTTCGGATAGCGCGGCCATGAAAGACTCAGGCGGCGAGGCGCAGGAAGGGAACCGGCTGCGTCGAGGTCAGGATGATCGGCGCGCCATTCTTCGCCTGGAAAATCTCCCCATCGAGGATGACGTTCGACCGCTCGCCCTCGATGCGGATTTCGTCGCCCTGCTGGAAATGCACGCCGTCGAGCTGCTTCTGGCCCAGCGTCCCGCGCCACGTCGCGCCGAGCATGCGGAACATCGCGCCGACATTGCTGTCGGTGGCAAGCAGCTTCATATTCCCGTTGGTGCCGTAAGCTTCGCTGGTGCGGATGCTGAGCAGCAGTTTCTCGAGCGTCGTGACGATCAGCAACGAGAATTTGCCCTTGAACTCGCCCTGGCGGATCAGCGAGACGGTCATGTTTTCGGGCTTGGGCGGCAGGCGGCCACCGCCGATCCCGAAGATGATCGCGAACAGCGCGAGCATCGCGGCGAGGAAATGCGAAATCCCGTTCGGCAGGCCGAGCGGATAGATGCGGTTGCGGCAATAGAGCATGACGTCGGCGAGATAGGCGCCGCCGAGGAACATGCCGAGCACCGGCCGTTCCTCGCCGCCGCTGTCGAGCGAGATCAGCTGGCGCTCGATCACATGATCCTCGAGCCGGCCGCTTTCGACCAGCTCGACGACGCGCTGCAGCGCCTTGATCGGATCGCCCTCGGCGCCGAGGTCGAGCGCGATGAGGTTGGTCTTGCCGTTGGGCAGCACTGCGACCGGCGGCGGCGATCCATCGAAATGGTCGCCCGAATAGATTTCGGTGAGCGCGGCCTGCACCGTGCCGTCGCCGCCATTGATGACGACAACGCGCGGGCCGACCATCGCCATGGTGCGGATGGCCTTTTCGATCTGGTCGACATCCTCGACCTCATAGTGAAAGATGTCGGGGTGCGCCGCGCAATATTCGCGGACCCGCGGCAACAACGAGCGATTGCCCGTCGAGCGCGGATTCGAGAGGAGTGCGACGCTTGCCATATTCTTTCGTCAGACCGGATCGAAGGACAGTCCGTTGACATAGTTCAGCGTGACCGGGACGCGCTTCGTCGCGCCGCCGACCGCGAAACTGACCACTGCCAGCTTGGGCTTCCGTTTGAAGATGAAATCGCTGACCTTCATGTCGGGATTGCCCGACAGGCCCGCGCCGTCGCTGCGGTCCGACTTGCCGTTGCCGTTGATGTCGTGACGCACCGAAACGACGTAGCTGCCCGCAGCCTTCACCGGCACGCAGACCTGCATATTGCCCGATCTCGCGACCGGAACATCGACGCGTTCCAGCCATTTGCGCTTTTCGAGATAGGTCGAATTGGCGTTGTAGATCTGGACGCGCAGCGTACCCGTACGCGCCTTGAAACCGCGTACGTCGACGAGGACGGCGGTGGAATTGTTGTTGCACAGGGCGGCAGCCGGACCCAGCGTAGCGCCCTGCGCCGCGACGGGCGCGATCAGCGCTCCGGCAGCGCCGGCTGCGAGTATCCCGGCGAAAAACATTTTCGACATGACCTCAAAACCTCCAGAGGCTATAGCCACATCCGCGAGCGCAAAGCGCGCGCCGACGTGGGTCCCTGTCGCCCTTGAATCGGCATATCGGAAACAACTGCGGCCAAATCATGGTGATGGGGCGACGAAAGATTGAATAAGCTGCCAGCCATCGACCGCTACATCGCGCGGCTCATTTTCTTCCCGATGCTCGGCACGCTCGTCCTGTCGGCGATGCTGCTCGTGCTCGAAAAAATGCTGCGCCTGTTCGACTTCGTCGCGACCGAAGGGGGGCCGGTCAGCGTCGTCTGGCGCATGCTCGCCAACCTGATCCCCGAATATCTCTCGCTCGGCATTCCGATCGGCCTGATGCTCGGGATTCTCCTTGCTTTCCGACGCCTTGCGACATCGAGCGAGCTCGATGTTCTGAAGGGTGTGGGGATGAGTTTCGGCCGGCTGATGCGCGTGCCCTATGCCTATGCGATCGCGCTCGCGGCGCTCAATCTGGCGATCGTCGGCTTCATCCAGCCCTATGCCCGCTATGCCTATGAGGGGTTGCAGTTCGAATTGCGCTCGGGTGCGCTCGGCGCCTCGATCAAGGTCGGCGAGTTCACCAAATTGGGCGACCGCATGACGCTCCGCATCGAAGAAAGCTATAATGAAGGCCGGTCGCTGCGCGGCATTTTCGTGCGCGGCGACAACAAGGACGGCCAGCGCGTGTCGGCGACCGCGGCGCGCGGGCAATTCCTCGCGACCGACGATCCGAACACGATCATCCTCCGCCTGTCGCAAGGCGTGTTGATCCACGAGTCGCCGAAGTTCGCCGTGCCGCGCGTCCTGACCTTCGACAATCACGACCTGCCGATTCCGCTGCCCAAGATCGAGGCGTTCCGCCTCCGCGGCGGTGCCGACCGCGAAATGACGATCCCCGAACTGTTCGTCGCGGGCAAGGACCAGAAGCAATCGGTGCAGACAAGGCTCGAATCGCGGGCAAATTTCCATTTCCGCATCGTCGAGGTGATGTCGATGTTCCTGATCCCGCTGATCGCGGTCGCGCTGGCGGTGCCCCCCAAGCGCTCGACCTCCTCACTGGGCGTCTTCCTGTCGATCGTGCTGCTCGTCACCCAGCACAAGATCAACCAATATGCCGAGGATCTGGGCGCACGCGGGACCATCGACCCGCTGATCGCGCTCTGGGTTCCATACCTCCTGTTCGCGGCCCTCGCGATCTGGATGTACTATACGATCGCGCATGTTCCCGGCGGCCAGCCGATCGGCGCGCTCGAGCGCGTCGCCGCCAAGGCGGCGCAGCGTATCCGTGCACTCCTCGGCGTCTTCCAGCGCAAAGAGCGGCCCGCCTGATGCACCAGCTTCATTTTTTCCCGTCGCGCACGATGGCGATCTATGTCGGCCGCCTGTTCCTCGTGCGCTCCTTCTCGATTCTCTTCGCGCTGGTGCTGATCCTGCAGACGCTCGACCTGCTCGGCGAAAGCGGCAAGATCCTGGCGGTCGCGGGCAACGGCGATTCGGACGTCTGGCGCTATGTCGGCATGCGCCTGCCGCAGATCGTCGAGACCTTCCTGCCCTTTTCGGTGCTCCTCGGCACCATATTGACGATGGTGACGCTGAACCAGAACAGCGAGGTCATCGCGATGAAGGCGGCGGGCATGTCGGCGCATCAGGTGCTCGCACCGCTGTTTCTTGCAGCCTTGCTCGTCGCGGGGATCAGCTTTGCCTTCAACGAGCGTATCGTCACCCGCTCGACCGCGGCGCTCAGCGCCTGGCAAAAGGTCGAATATAAAAAGGTTCCGAAGGACAGCGGCATACGCACCAACATCTGGGTCCGCGACGGCGACAATCTGATCAACGCGACGACGGTCGATATCAGCGGCCCGGTGATCGTGCTTGGCTATGTCACAATTTACGAACGCACCGGCGGCGTGCTGTCGTCGATGCTGTCGGCCGACAGCGCGCGCGCACTCGCCGGCGGCGGCTGGGAACTCAGCAATGCACGCCGCTTCATCCGCCGCTCGGGCACGCTCGAACCCCTGGGAACAATCGTCGCGGCGAAGAATGTGCGCCCCGACCAGTTCACGCTCGCGCAGGTTGACGGCGACGAGCTGCCCTTCCTGCAGCTCAAGGCCGCGATCGCCGACCTCGAAGCCGCGGGACGCCCGGTCGATGCGTTGAAGGGCGTGCTGTGGCACAAGATTTCGGGACCGCTGTCGGCGATATTGATGCCGCTGCTCGGCGCGGTCGCCGCATTCGGCCTCGCGCGCTCGGGCAAGCTGTTCGTGCGCGCAATTATCGGCATGGGCCTTGGTTTTGCCTATTTTGTCGCCGACAATTTCGCGCTCGCGATGGGCGACCTCGGCGCTTATTCACCCTTCCTTGCCGCGTGGGGTCCCTTCATCCTCTTCGCGCTGATCGGCGAAATGATCCTGATCCGGACCGAGGAATAGGGCGGCATCCGACCGGAAGCTGCCATAAATCCTCTCCGCTTGCGGGGAGGGGGACCGCCGAAGGCGGTGGAGGGGGCGGGCGGCCTGAAGCGACGTTACGTGAGGATGCGAGCCCCCTCCGTCAGCCGCTACGCGGCTGCCACCTCCCCACAAGTGGGGAGGATCTAAGGTCCGCCCCCCACCCCAAAGCGGACGTCAGCTTCTCGACTGCGCGAGCCGGTGCACCGGACCGAACTCGGCAATCGCCGCGCCGACGAACGGTAGTGCGACGAGCCATAGCCGGACGCCGGTCACGCCATAGGGGCTGGCGATACTGATCGCCGCGGTCGCGCCCAGACCGACGCAAATGAGGAGCAGCCCGGCGATCAGACGCCAGTGCGGCACCTCCCTGTCGCTGCCGCTCGCCCGCTCGAAGCGCGCGAAGGCCATGATCAGCGGGAAGAGCGCCGCGATATAGAGAAGAAACCACAGCGGCCGCGCGAGCCACCAGGCTGCGCTGCCAGGGTGGACGTCGAGCCCGATCCCGCCGAGCAGCCACGCCGCAACCATCACGAGCACAAAGGCGGTGAGGTGCCAGAGGTAGATCGTCATGATCATGCCGTTGACGAGCACGACGGCGGTCCAGATGCGCAAATTGCCCAGCATCCGCCGCGCCGCGGGTTCGAGCGCGAGCGCGAAACCCGCCTGCGCGACGCCGAGCGCGAGCAGCGCCAGCGTCGGCGGCATCGAATTGCTGAGGTCCGATCCGGGGACGCCGATCATCGCGACCGGATAGGGCCCGAGGCCGACGAGCAGCCCGAGCGCGACCAGCCCGCCCACGCCCCAGAGCAATGCCCGGCGCGGCGACAACCGCCCTTCGCTCCACGCAAAGCCGAGCTGATGGATCGCGAGCCAGACGAAAGCGAAATTGAGGAAATTGACATGGGGCACATCGAAGCGCAGCGATGCGACGTCGATCGCCACCGCGCCCGCAACCAGCGTCCAGAAGGAGCCGAAACCCCAGCGCTGCCACGCGCGCCAGGTGAGCGGCACGACTGCGGCGACCATCAGATAGACCGACAGGAACCAGACGGGGATCAGTGCCAGCTGCGCCGCCATCGCGACGATGCCGCGCTCGATCCCGATGAGCGTCCCGAACATCGCGACGAGCGTCCAGATCAGGAAGAGCGGCAGCACCGGATTGATCAGCCGCTGCAACCGCCCGCTGTACCAGCTCTCGTAACTACCGCCCTTGCGCTGCGTTGCCGCCCACGACATGCCGTTCGAAAAGCCGCCGACGAGGAAGAAAAGCGGCATCACCTGGAACCCCCAGGTCAGCCACTGCGTCCACGGCAGGATGCCGAGCAGATGTCCGCCCTCGATCACGCCGTCCTTCATGTAGGGCGCGGCGACGAGCCAGTGCCCGACGACGACCGCGAGAATCGACAGTGCGCGCAGGAAGTCGACATAGCGATTGCGTTCGGGCGGTGCCTGCAGCGCCATCTCCTTCGCGCGCGACCAGATGCTTTTGCGAACAGCGTCGGTAGTTTCGTTCAAGATATGGTCGCTCCCCAGATGGTATTGCGAAGCTAGTGTCGCGCGATACCAAAGCAAGCCTATCAATGGGTCTTTCCTACATTATTTGGCTGTGTCAGCGTTCGGTCCGCTCTTTGATTTGTGCGTCTCAATCGATTCCCCGGATAAGTCCGCCGAACGCATCTGCCCGACCACGCTAAAGCGACAAAGGAGACATTTTCGACACGCGCATGCGAGTCTTTTGTCGCTTTAGGGTTGAATATTTCCTATAATCTCGTCGCGCTTTCACCCGTGGAGCTTCGCCTTTGCCTTGGCGCGCCAGCCTTGCTATCGGCTCGGGACAATGGCCAGTACCACCGACGATCTTCCCCCTTCCGAGCCCGGCGATTCCATCGACACCCCGTTCGACAGCGCCCTGTCCGAACGCTATCTCGTCTATGCGCTGTCGACGATCACCGCGCGATCGCTGCCCGACCTGCGCGACGGTCTGAAGCCCGTCCACCGCCGCCTCTTGTGGGCGATGCGCGCGATGCGGCTCGACCCGTCGCAGGGCTACAAGAAGTCGGCGCGCGTCGTCGGCGATGTCATCGGCAAGTTCCACCCGCACGGCGACACTGCGGTGTACGATGCGATGGTCCGCCTCGCCCAGGATTTTTCCCTCCGTTACCCGCTCGTCGACGGCCAAGGCAATTTCGGCAATATCGACGGTGATAACGCCGCGGCGTACCGCTATACCGAAGCGCGGCTGACGCGCGTCGCGATCGACCTGATGCAGGGGCTCGACGAGGGCACGGTCGATTTCCGTCCGACCTATAATGGCGAGGATGAAGAGCCCGAGATCATGCCGGGGCTGTTCCCGAACCTGCTCGCCAATGGCGCGAGCGGGATCGCGGTCGGCATGGCGACCAATATCCCGCCGCACAATGCCGCCGAGGTGATCGGCGCCGCGCTGTTGCTGATCGAAAACCAGAATGCCGGGCTCGCCGAATTGCTCGAGCATGTGAAGGGCCCCGATTTCCCGACCGGCGGCATCGTCGTCGACAGCCCCGAGACGATCGCGCACGCCTATGAAACCGGCCGCGGCGGTTTCCGCGTTCGCGCGCGCTTCTCGACCGGCAAGGCTGCCGACGGCGGCTGGGAAGAAAGCGGCATCGAGAAATTGTCGGGCGGCACCTGGCAGCTCGTCGTCAGCGAAATCCCCTATGGAGTCGCCAAGGGCAAGCTGATCGAGCAGATCGCGCAGCTGATCGCCGACAAGAAGCTCCCGATCCTCGAGGACGTCCGCGACGAGAGTGCCGAGGATCTGCGCATCGTGCTCGAACCCAAGAGCCGCAACGTCGATCCCGAGGTGCTGAAGGACAGTCTGTTCCGGCTGACCGACCTCGAAAGCCGCTTCGCGCTCAACCTCAACGTGCTCGACGCGACGCGGACGCCGAAGGTTATGGGCCTCAAACAGTTGCTCACCGAATGGCTGCAGCACCAGATCATCGTCCTCGTCCGCCGCGCGCAGCACCGCATCGCAAAGATCGACGACCGGCTGGAGCTGGTCGCGGGTTATATCATCGCCTTTCTGAACCTCGACCGGATCATCGAGATCATCCGTACCGAGGACGAACCCAAGCCGGTGATGATCGAGGAATTCGTCCTTACCGACCGGCAGGCCGAGGCGATCCTCAACATGCGGCTGCGCAGCTTGCGCAAGCTCGAGGAAATGGAACTCAAACGCGAACAGGCCGATCTCACCGCCGAGCGCGAGGAGCTGGCGAAACTCGTCGAGAGCCCGGCGCGCCAGAAGACGCGGCTGCGCAAGGATCTCGAGAAGCTGCGCGATGTCTATGGCCTCGAAACCCTGCTCGGCGCGCGCCGCACGACGATCGCCGAAGCCGCCCCGGCGCGAGAGATTCCGCTCGCCGCGACGATCGAGAAGGAACCGGTGACGGTGATCCTGTCGAAACGCGGCTGGATCCGCGCCCAGCGCGGCCATGTCGCGGCCGACCAGTGGGCCGAGTTCAAGTTCAAGGAAGGCGACGAGCTGCTGTTCGCCGCGCATGCGCAGACGACCGACAAGCTGCTGATCGCGGCAAGCGACGGTCGCTTCTTCACCGTCGGCGCCGACAAGCTGCCCGGCGGGCGCGGTTTCGGCGAGCCGCTGCGCCTGATGGTCGACATCGACCCCGAGGCGCGCATCGTCGCGCTGACCCCCGCGAGCGCCGAAGGCCGCCTGCTGCTCGCCTCGACCAGCGGCCACGGCTTCATCGCCCAGATGGCCGATGTGGTCGCCGAGACGCGCAAG
>CBJKNR010000154.1:0-7934 GCA_966417555.1 uncultured Sphingopyxis sp. | reverse complement strand
CGGCGAGGTGTTCCGCCGTCCCGGCTTCTTCATCTGGTTCGCCGCGATGTTCCTGACCGCGGCGTCCGAACTCGCCCCCGGTCAGTGGATCGACGTCGCGCTGTCGAACCGCGTCGGCATGCGCGGCATCCTGCTGCTCGTTTATGTGAACGCGCTGATGTTCGTCTTCCGCCATTTCGCGGGCCGCCTCGCCAACAAGATCTCGAATCCCGGGCTGCTGTGGGTGTCGAGCCTGCTCGCCGCGATCGGGCTGTTCATGCTGGGCGAGGCACAGTCTCCGGTCGCAGCGGTCGTCGCGGCGACCGTCTGGGGCCTTGGCGTCTGCGTAATGTGGCCGACGATGCTCGCCTCGGTCGCCGAACGCTATCCGCGCGGCGGGTCGTGGGCGATGGGGCTCGTCGGATCGGCGGGCGCGCTCGCCAGCTTCTTCGTGCTGCCCCAGCTCGGCGCGATGTTCGACCGGGCGAAGATCGAGTTCGCCGGCGGCCCCGAAGCCTTCGCGCGGCTGACCGGCGCCGCGAAGCTGGCGGTCGAGGACGCCGCCGCGTCGCTGTCCTTCCAGCGGCTGGCAATCCTGCCGGTCGTTCTGCTCGTGGTGTTCGGCTTCATCTGGCTGCGCGAGCGCGGCAAGTCGCGTTCCGCACTTGCGGGGGAAGCCGCATGAGCCTGTCACGCCGGGCCGTGCTGGCCGGCGGCGCTGTCGCGGCTGTCGCAGCGACAGCAGCGAAAAGCGCAACACCGTCGAACGCACCGCGCTTTTCGATGAAATACGCCCCGCACGAAGGCAGCTTCAAAAGCCGCGGCGGACGGATCGAACAGATCGCTTTTGCCGCCGATCAGGGCTTCACGGCATGGGAGGATAATGAGGCGGCCACCCGCCCGGTCGCCGACCAGTCTGCGATGGCGCGCGCGTTGCAGCAGCGCGGCATGACGATTGGCGTGTTTGTCGCGAGCATGCCGCGATGGGGTGATTTCCGGCCGTTGCTCGGCGGCAACGACGACGCCGATCGTGAACGCTTTCTGGCCGACATCCGAAGCTCGGTTGATGTCGCCAAGCGGCTCAATGCCAGGCATATGACGATCGTCACCGGCTTCATGGACCGCAAGCTGCCGATCGAGATCCAGACCGCGCGCGTCATCGACGTGCTGCGCCGCGCCGCCGAAATCTATGAACCGCACGGGCTGGTCATGGTGATGGAGCCGCTCAACACGCTGGTGAACCATCCCGGCGTCTTCATGTCGACCGTTCCGCAGGGCTATGCGGTGGCACGCGCGGTGAACAGCCCCGCGATCAAGATATTGGCGGACCTCTATCACGAACAGATTCAGGCCGGGAATCTCATCAACACGCTGGACGGTTGCTGGGACGAAATCTCCTATATCCAGTTCGGCGACAATCCCGGCCGCAACGAGCCGGGAAGCGGCGAGATCAACTATCGCAACATCGTCCGCTGGCTGCGCGCGAAGAATTTCGCGGGCGTGATCGGCATGGAGCACGGCAATTCGGTCGAAGGCCGCGCCGGCGAGGAGCGGCTGGTCGCCGCCTATCGCGCGATCGACGCGGCATGAGGGAGAAACAGGTGAAGCGTTTCGCATGGGTCGCCGCCATCGCGGCCGCCGTGGCAGCGGGCAGCCCCGCCGCCGCAGAGGAAAAGCCCGGGTTCAAGGATACGCCGATGCTGCCCGGCGGGAAGTGGCATGTGCACGATTCGGACCGTCCGCATCCGACGGTGGTGACGCCGGGCGCGGTCCCCGGCGCTCCGCCCTCCGACGCGATCGTCCTGTTCGACGGCACATCGCTCGACGCGTGGCAGGCACAGGCGACGCCGTGGACCGTCAAGGACGGCGCGGCGACCTCGGTTCCACGCGCCGACGGCAAGGGCGAGAATGCGCTGGTCAGCAAGCAGAGCTTCGGCGACGTCCAGCTCCATCTCGAATTCGCCTCGCCCAATCCGCCGGCCAAGACCTCGCAGGATCGCGGCAACAGCGGCATCTGGTTCATGCAGCGCTACGAACTCCAGATCCTCGACGGCTATCGGAACCCGACCTACGCCGACGGCACGGTCGGCGCGATCTATGCGTGGAAGCCGCCGCTTGTGAACCCGTCGCGGGCGCCCGGCGAGTGGCAGAGCTACGACATCGTCTTCGAGCGGCCGCACTTCGGCGCCGACGGCAAGCTCGTCCGTCCGGCCTATGTCACCGCCTTCCTCAACGGCGTGCTCGTGCAGAACCGCCAGCCGTGGCTCGGCAGCACGGTCTGGCGCAAGGTCGCCACATATGAGGCGCATGGCGATGCGGCGCCGATCCAGCTTCAGGATCACAATAGCCCGGTCTCGTTCCGCAACATCTGGGTGCGCCCGCTGCCCGACGCGGCGGCGAGCCATGACTTTAAAGGCGAGGTGAAATGATCATCGACCGCAGAGACGCGCTCGCCGGCATGGCCGCGATGTTCGGCGCCAGCCTGTTCGCGCCGATCGCGCGCGCGGCGGCTATGCAGGTGACGCAAATCAGTGATGGCCCACCCTCCTCGCCTGTGTTCACCGCGCAGCAGCGCGCGCTGATGACCGCGCTCAGCGAGCGGGTGATGCCGACGACCGACACCCCCGGCGCGATCGCGGCGGGCGTCCCCGCATATATCGAGAAGCTGCTCGCCGACTGGGCCAGCCCCAACGACCGCAAGCCGATCCTCACCGGGCTCGACGCGATCGAGGCGCGCAGCCGCACCGACTTCAAGGTCGCCGCCGACAAGGCGACGCCCGCGCAGCAGGACGCGCTGCTGACGCTCGCGATGGAAGACAAGCTCCCCGGCGGCGCGGACTTTTTCGACAAGTTCCGCCAGCTCGTGCTCACCGGCTATTTCACCTCGGAAGTCGGCATCACGCAGGAACGCGAATATCTGCCCGTCCCGGGGCGCTACGACGGCGCCTATCCCTATTCCGAGATCAGGAAGGTGTTTTCGTCATGATGATCGGCAGGCGGCAATGGATGGCGGGCGGCGCCGCGCTCGCGGCAACGATCGCCGGGGGGCCGCTGATGGCGCGAAGCGCCAAATCGAAGCCCATCGGCATCCAGCTCTATACGGTGCGCGAGCTCTTCGCGAAGGACCCGATGGGGACGCTCGAGCAGGTGGCGGCGATCGGCTATCGCGAGGTCGAATATGGCGGCGGCGGTTATGACCAGATGGACCACGCCGCGCTCCGCAAGACGATGGAGCGGCTCGGGCTGACATCACCCTCGATCCATGTGGGCTATGAGGCGCTCGCGAGCGATTTCGACGGCGCGGTCGCAATGACCAAGGCGCTGGGCGCCGATACGCTGGTCGTCCCCTATATGTCCGACGCGCACCGCAATGCCGAGAGATGGAAGGCCGCGGTGGCCGATTTCAACCGCTATGCCGAGCGGCTCAAAAAGGCCGGGCTGGGCTTCGCCTATCACAATCATGATTTCGAGTTCACCGTGAAGCCGGGCGGCACCAGCCTGTTCGACACACTGATCGCCGACGCCGATCCGGCGCTCGTCGGGCTCGAGCTCGACCTGTTCTGGGCGGTCGTCGCGGGCGAGGATCCCAAGGCGATCATCCGGCGCCTGCCGGGACGCATCTATGCCTATCATGTCAAGGACCGCACCGCCGACGGCAAGATGACCAGCGTCGGCAAGGGCGTGATCGATTTCGCCGACATCTTCACGCTCAACGCCGTCGCCGGCGTCAAGCATTTCTATGTCGAGAACGACCAGTCGCCCGCGCCTTACCTGCCCGACATCACCGCCAGCTTCAGCGCGCTCAGCCGCCTCCGCGCCTGACCGATATTCGAGGACAAGACATGACCGACCAGTTCGATGCTATCGTCATCGGTTCCGGAGTGAGCGGCGGATGGGCCGCGAAGGAATTGACCGAAAAAGGCCTCAAGGTGCTGATGCTCGACCGCGGCGTGATGGTCGAACATGGCGATTATGATTATGACGGCAAGCCGGCCTATGAGGTCCCGGCGCGCGACATGATGCCCAAGGCGCTGATGGACAGCGACTATTTCATCGCCAAGCATGGCTATGTCTCGCCGTCGAACCGGAAATTCTACAACAACGACCGGCTCAATCCCTATGCCTATGGCGAGGGCGAGAAATTCTACTGGATCCGGCCCGCTGCGGTCGGCGGCAAGTCGCTGATCTGGGGCCGCTGGAGCTTCCGCTGGTCGCCGGAGGATTTCGAGGCGAACAAGCGCGAGAATGTCGGGATCGACTGGCCGATCCGCTACGACGACCTCGCGCCCTGGTATGACTATGTCGAAAAATATATCGGCGTGTCGGGATCGCGCGAGAATCTGCCGCAGCTGCCTGACAGCGCGTTCCAGCCGCCGATCCAGATGAATGTCGCCGAGAAATGGGTGAAGGAACGGCTGGAGGCGACATCGCCGGGCCGCAAGCTGATCAACACGCGCCTGTCGAACATGACCGAAGACAAGGAGGATCAGGGCCGCAGCAAATGCCAGTTTCGCAACCAGTGCGGGCGCGGCTGCTCGTTCGGCGCCTATTTCTCGACGCAGGCGGTCACCCTGCCCGCAGCGCGCGCCACCGGGCGGCTGACGCTGCGCTCGGACGCGGTGGTCTCCAACCTCGAATATGATCCGAAGACGAAGCGGGTCACGGGCGTGCGCGTGGTCGACGCGAAAACCAGGCAGGCGGAGATGATACCGGCGCGCCTCGTCTTCCTCTGCGCCTCGGCGATGGCCTCGACCCAGATCCTGATGAACTCGCGCATCCCCGGAACGGCCAAGAGCCATTTCGACGCCAGCGGCACCCTCGGCCGCTATGTGATGGACCATATCTTACGCGTCGGCATCTCGGGCGAGATTCCGGGGATGACCGACTATATCGAATATGGCCGCCGCCCGGGCGGCGTCTATATCCCGCGCTTTCGCAACGTCGGCGGCGAGGAAGGCGTGGGCTTCAGGCGCGGCTATGGCTATCAGGGCAGCGCGCGGCGCGATCCGCTGCCGCCCGAGGGCTTCGGCGCGTCGATGAAGCACGGCATGCGCGGCTATGGTCCGTGGAAATTCGGCATGGGCGCGTTCGGCGAATGCCTGCCCTATGAGGATAATCGCGTCAGCCTGCACGCCGACAAGGTCGACCGTTTCGGCATCCCGCTGATGCGCTTCGACGTCACCTTCCGCGACAACGAGATCCGCATGATGGACGATGCGCGCAGCGAAGGCGAGGCGATGCTGCGCAGGGCAGGCCTCACCAATGTCACCAGCGAACGCCGCGAACATGTCCCCGGCGACGCGATTCATGAAATGGGCGGCGCGCGCATGGGGGTCGATCCACGCCAGTCGGTGCTCAACAAATGGGGCCAGGCGCATGACGCGGCCAATCTGTTCGTCACCGACGGCGCCCAGATGGCATCGATCTCGTGCGTCAACCCGTCGCTCACCTTCATGGCGCTGACGGCGCGCGCCACCGACTACGCCGTAAGGCAGCTCGCGGCCGGCGCCATTTAGGGTGCGAACCAGCTGTCATTTCGGGATTCTGAAGTCCAGCTTTTCGCCGGCCGCATAAGCGTCCCAGGACTGCCGCGTGCGAAAGCCCCCTAGCCCCTTGTCCCAGGCCGAACCCGAAAAATAGACGAACGGCTTGCCGGGCACGACGCGTAGCAGGACGAGATGATTGTCGGCGTCTGGACGTATGTCGGCTATCATCGCGGGATCGACCCGGATCGCGATCGCCATCCGGCCGTGGTCACCGTCGGCGGGGCCCCACCACGAGAGTAGCCCCTTCACCCGGTCGACCGTCAGTTCGCCGGCGCCTGGCCCGGTGGTTCGCTTGCCGATGCCGATCCCGACGAGGAGCGGTTCGGCGCTGTCGGACGAGATCGTCGAGACCATGCGGGTGAAATGCGTGCCCAGCGGAAGCGTGAAGCGACGCGTCTCCCAGACCTTGCGATTCACGTCGACGGGCCAGGGCGCATAATCGACGGTGAAATCGGCGGCTTGTCCCCTCGCTGACAGGATACGGTAGCGGACGTAATTGCGCGACGTCCACAGCTTGTTGTCGTGCCAGATGCCGAGCCCGCCGGCGCCGCGCGTCGAGCCGACATTGTAGAAGTCGAGGCCTTCGCCGCGATAGCTGTGCTGGTCTCCGCTGCGCAGCTGACGATCGGCAAAGGGCCAGCGCACATTCTTGCCCCACGAATCGATTCCCGAGCCCGAGGGCGGTTCCGCCGCTTCGAGGGCATGGCCGTAAATCCGGTGCGCGGTGCGATCATTTTCCCAAAGCAGATCGTCGTAGCGATAGTCGGCGCGCACCACGGCAGCCTGAGGTTCCCGGTCGGGTGGCGGTGGCAGCTGCCCTGCGACCGCCGGCATGTCGGGCGTCTCGGCCGGTTGTGTCGCGGCCGGCATCGCTGCGGTTACCGCAAACAGGAACGCCATCGTCACTGGCGCGCGGGCGCTTTTCCAGATGGTCGAAATCCGCATCATATCTCTCCCTGTCAGCGGTCCGGTCGGGCGATGAACCTGCCATATGCCGGGGCGTGCTGCGGTGCGGCACCCTTGCGAATATGGCTCGCGGACCCGATCGGTCACATTTTAAAACAAAATGAAATTATTTAAGTTGTCATATGACTTATAATCGCTACACTCAAGCGGGTATGACGCATAATGCGTCGGCAACGGGAGGATGGGCGTGAAGCAGGGCGGCACCGACGCTGTGCATGACGACAGGCTGGCGCTTCGCAAGCGGCGGCCGTCCCTCGTCGATGCCGCTTGCGAAAACATTCGCGCCAGCATCCTGTCGGGCGTACACCGGCCCGGCGCCCAGCTCCCTACCGAGGCGGAATTCGTCGATGTGCTGGGCGTGAGCCGGACGGTGATTCGCGAAGCGATCGCCCGCCTCGCCGCGGCGGGACTGGTCGAAGCCCGACAGGGAAAAGGTCTCTTCGTCAGCGAGACTGCGCGCTACCAGGCGTTCCAGATCACGCGCGACGAGGTCGAAAATCTCAGCGACGTGATCCAGCTGCTCGAGCTCAGGCTCTGCGTCGAAACCGAGATGGCGGCGCTGGCCGCCGAACGGCGCACCGAGGTCGACGTGATGAACATGCGTCAGCAGATCAGGATTCTGGGCGAGGCGGCGGTCGGCCTTGAGGATTCGGTCAAGGCCGATGTCGAATTCCACAACGCCATCGCCCGCGCGAGCCAGAACACCTATTACGCCAAGCTGATAGATTTCCTGGGCGTCCGCCTGGTCCCGCCTCGCTCGCTCTATCTGCGGCAGGGCCAGGCCTATATCGGCGACAGCTACAAGGCGGTGATCAGCGCCGAGCATGAGGCAATCCTCGACGCCATCGTCCATCGCGATCCCGACGCCGCGCGAATGGCGGCGCGGACCCATATGAGCGGTAGCCTCAAGCGGCACCGCGAACTGCATGACTTCATGTCGTCCAGCAGTCCGACGGGCTGACCCAGCAACATCAGAGACCTGAAAGATAATTCAGGCGCCCGATTACGTCCGGCAGAATAATAAGATCAATCTGCCACACTTGTATGATGTCTTATAGGGAGAGGTCCATTGAAGATCAGTCTTCGCGCCTCCGTGGCGCTGATCGCACTCGCAAGTGGTGCGCCCATGGCAATTGCGCAGACCGCGCCAGCCGCGAATTCTTCTGCCGGCCAAAACACCGCCGATCCGGCTGCGGGCGAGGCGCAGGACGGCGACATCGTCGTCACCGGCATCCGTCAGAGCCTTGCCCGCGCCGCCGAGATCAAGCGCGAATCGACCGCCGTGGTCGATTCGATCGTCGCCGAGGATATCGGCAAGCTTCCCGACCTCACCACGGCTTCGGCGCTCCAGCGCGTGCCGGGCGTGCAGGTGGTCGTCGGCGGCAACAACGAGATCGTCGGGGCGCGCATCCGCGGCCTCGACGACATCATCACCACGCTCAA
>CBJKNR010000153.1:0-7957 GCA_966417555.1 uncultured Sphingopyxis sp. | reverse complement strand
GGACGTTCCCGCATCCAACCTTTCGTCATCCCGGGCTTGACCCGGGATCCCGCTTTTCCAGACGCGGGAGCAGGCTTCGACTTCAAACGGGACCCCGGGTCAAGTCCGGGGTGACGATGAAGGTGACAGGCAGCTTTCCGACCGGAAACAGTCAATCGGCACAAAGAAAAGGGGCCGCGTAACGGCCCCTTTCCCGATTTCCTTATGGGTCCGCTCAGCGCTTCTCGACCGGGACAAACGGACGATGCGTCGGGCCGGTGTAGAGCTGGCGCGGGCGGCCGATCTTCTGCGCGGGATCCGAGATCATTTCGTTCCACTGCGCGACCCAGCCGACGGTGCGCGCGAGCGCGAAGAGCGCGGTGAACATGGTGGTCGGGAAACCGATCGCCGACAGGATCACGCCCGAATAGAAATCGACGTTGGGGAACAGCTTCTTTTCGATGAAATAGCTGTCGTTCAGCGCCATTTCTTCAAGCTGCAGCGCAACTTCGAACACCGGATCGTTGACCTTGAGCGCATCGAACACTTCGCGCACCGTCTTTTGCATCACGGTCGCGCGCGGGTCGTAATTTTTATAGACGCGGTGGCCGAAACCCATCAGGCGGAACGGGTCGTCCTTGTCCTTGGCGCGTGCGATATATTCGGGGATGCGTTCGGGACGGCCGATTTCGCGGAGCATGTTGAGCGCGGCTTCGTTCGCGCCGCCATGCGCGGGGCCCCAGAGGCAGGCGATACCCGCCGCGATGCATGCGAAGGGGTTGGCACCCGACGAGCCGGCGAGGCGGACAGTCGAGGTCGACGCATTCTGCTCATGATCGGCGTGGAGGATGAAGATGCGGTCCAGCGCGCGCTCGACGGCAGGGACAACCTCATATTCCTCGGCGGGAACGCCAAAGGTCATGCGCAGGAAGTTGCCCGTGTAGCTCAGCTTGTTGTCGGGATAGACGAAGGGTTGTCCGACCGAATATTTATAGGCCATCGCGGCGATCGTCGGCATCTTTGCGATCAGGCGGTGGCTGGCGATCATGCGCTGGTGCGGATCGTGGATCTCGGTTGAGTCGTGGTAGAAGGCCGAAAGCGCGCCAACCACGCCGCACATGACGGCCATCGGGTGCGCGTCGCGGCGGAAACCGCGATAGAAGGTCGCGAGCTGCTCGTGCAGCATCGTGTGACGTGTGATCGTGTTGTCGAAGTTCGCCAGTTCCCCGGCGTTGGGCAGTTCGCCGTTCAGTAGCAGGTAGCAGACTTCCATGAAGCTCGAATGTTCGGCAAGGTCGCCGATCGCATAACCGCGGTGAAGCAGGACGCCTTCATCGCCGTCGATATAGGTGATCTGCGATTCGCAGCTCGCGGTCGAGGTGAAGCCGGGGTCGTAGGTAAAGGCGCCGGTCTGGGCGTAGAATTTGCGGATATCGACCACATCGGGGCCGACGGTGCCGGACAGGACAGGGCTGTCGACGATCTTGTCGCCCAGCGTGATTTTCGCGGTGTCGGTCATATTTTATTCCCTGTACTGACGGCGGGGAGAGCGAGTGGCTACGCCCCTGCCGGATAATGTTGCGCTGCGTCAAGTCGCGCCAGACTGACATCGCGTCCGAGCAACAGCAGCACGTCGAAAATTCCCGGGGAAACGGTTCGGCCGGTTAGTGCCGCGCGCAGCGGTTGTGCCAATTTGCCAAGCCCCAGTCCGGCGGCTTCGGCTTCGGCGCGCACGGCGGCGTCCAGCTCTTCTGTCGTCCAGTCGTTCAGCCCGCGGAGGCGCTCCGTCACGGCAGCAAGCAGGCCTTCGGGTGCGGCCCTTAGCACCTCGGCCGCTTTCTCGTCCACCGGCAACGGGTCCGGCTGGAACAGGAAGGTCGCTCCGTCGGCGATCTCGTCGAGCGTCTTGGCGCGGGGCTTCAGCGACTCCATCGCGCGCGTCAGAAAATCGCGATCGACGCCATCGAGAGCGCGTTCGACAAGCTTTTCGACGCGCGGTGCCACCAGATCGGCGAGGCGCGCGTTATTGGCTTCGCGAAGATAATGGCCGTTGAGATTCTCGAGCTTCTTGAAGTCGAAGCGCGACGGCGAGCGGCCGACATGGTCGAGGTCGAACCATTCGGTGGCCTGCGCGCGGCTGATGATCTCGTCGTCGCCATGGCCCCAACCGAGGCGGAGCAGATAATTGTTCACCGCCTCGGGCAGATACCCCATCTCGTCGCGATAGGCGTCGACGCCGAGTGCACCGTGGCGCTTCGACAGCTTCGCGCCGTCGGCGCCATGGATCAGCGGGACATGCGCATAGACGGGCTCGCGCCAGTTCATTGCGCGGATGAGAGCAAGCTGGCGGAAGGCGTTGTTGAGATGGTCGTCACCGCGGATGACATGCGTCACGCCCATGTCGTTGTCGTCGACGACGACGCTGAGCATGTAGGTCGGCGTACCGTCGCTGCGGAGCAGGATAAAATCGTCGAGTTCAGCGTTCTGGACGGTCACCTCGCCCTGCACCCTGTCGGCGATCGTCACCGCGCCATCCTGCGGCGCGCGGAGGCGGAGGACGTGCGGCACCGACGGGTCGCCGTCGTCGCGCTCGCGCCACGGGCTGCGGACACGGAAGGGCTGGCGCTTTTCCTGCGCTTCGGCGCGCATCGCGGCGAGTTCGTCGGGCGTCAGGTAGCAGCGATAGGCCTCGCCTTTCGCGAGCAGCTCGTGCGCGACTTCGGCGTGGCGCGGCGCGCGGGCGAACTGATACACCGTCTCGCCGTCCCAATCGAGATCGAGCCACTGCATCCCGTCGAGAATCGCGTCGATCGCGGCGTCGGTCGAGCGCGCGCGATCGGTATCCTCGATCCTGAGCAGGAATTTGCCGCCGTGATGGCGCGCGAACAACCAGTTGAACAGCGCAGTGCGCGCGCCGCCGATATGGAGATAGCCGGTCGGCGAGGGGGCGAAGCGGGTTACCACGTCGGCGCCCGTCGCTTCGGGGGTCGCTTCTGCCACTTTGGTTTGGTTTTCGGTTGCCACTGCGGCCTCTTTCACTCACTTTTGCCGCTCAATCGGGCGGGATCGGGGGTGCCCCTAGCATGGCGACAGGGCCGCTTCAAACGCCCATTGTGCGAGCTTGGGCCATCCGTTGGTATCGGATCGCCGATGCGCTCGAAGCGCAGCTCGAGGCCGAGCGCGAGCGGATCGACCTGTGGCTGCCCGTCGCGCTGGGCGTCGGCATCGCCGCATGGTTCGCATTGCCGGCCACCGAGCATTGGATCGGACTGCTCCTGCTGCTCGCGGCGGGCGCGCTGGGCGGTCTGCTGCTGGGCTGGCAGCGGCGCCTCGGGCGTTCGGTCGCGGTCGCGTGCGGCGTGACGGCCGCGGGCTTATCGCTGATATGGGTGCGGGCATTATGGGTCGCCGCTCCAGTGCTTGCGGCACCGGTCGTGACCGAATTTTCGGCGGTGATCGAGCATGTGGAGCCGCTGTCGGCCAAGGGGCAGGTCCGTATCCTCGCAATGCCGCGGCAGCGGGAAGAGTTGCCTCCTCTCGGACGGCGGACGCGGAGCCTCGAGCAAGCAGCCGGCCTGGTCGACGGCGAGGTGATCGGGCTGCGCGCGCGGCTGATGCCGCCGCCGACGGCGAGCTTGCCCGGCGGCTATGATTTTGCCCAGCGCGCGTGGTTCGATCGCATCGGTGCGGTCGGGACCGTGTTTGGCGATGTTTCACGCTCCCCGGGCCGCCGTCCGGTCGAGCCGCCGCTGCGCACGCGACTCAGCGCGCACATCCATGCGCAGGTCGAGGGATCGGCGGGCGGCATCGCCGCCGCGCTTGTCACGGGCGATCGCGGCGCGATCGCCGAGGCGGACGAGGAGGCCATGCGCCGCAGCGGGCTCGCGCACCTGCTGTCGATCAGCGGACTTCATGTCACGGCGGTCGTCGGCTTTGCGATGCTGCTGACGATGCGGCTGCTTGCGTTGAACCGGCGGCTTGCGCTCGCGGGCTATGTCCTTCCGCTCGCGGCAGCGGCCGGAGCATTGGCGGGCGGGGGCTATACATTGCTCGCGGGCGCCGAGGTGCCGACGCTGCGGTCGTTCATCGCTGCGTTGCTCGTGCTCGCCGCGTTCCTGATGGGGCGCGAGGCGCTGACGCTGCGTCTCGTCGCGGCGGGCGCGCTGATCGTGTTGATCTGGCGCCCCGAGGCGCTAGCCGGGCCAAGCTTCCAGCTGAGTTTCGCGGCAGTGACGGCGATCATCGCCCTGCATGAAAGCCGGCCGATGCGCGCCTTTCTCGAAGGCCGCGACGAGCCGTGGCTGTTCCGCGCGGGGCGCGGTGTTGTGGGGCTATTGGTTACGGGTCTGGTCGTCGAGATCGCGCTCGCGCCGATTGCGCTCTTTCATTTTCACAAGGCAGGGCTCTATGGCGCGCTCGCCAATGTGGTCGCGATCCCGCTTACCACCTTCGTTATCATGCCGTTCGAGGCGCTTGCCCTGCTGTTCGACACGATGGGGCTCGGCGCGCCCTTCTGGTGGGTGGCCGAACAGGCGCTGCGGCTTCTGCTCGGGCTGGCACATCTTGTCGCCGGCGCCCCCGGCGCCGTTGCCACGCTGCCGAGCTTTCCGCCGTGGGGTTTCGGCCTTGCGGTCTTCGGCGGACTCTGGATCTTGCTCTGGCAGACCCGCTGGCGCCGCGCCGGGTTCGTTCCGCTTGCCATCGGGGTGGCGGCGCTGCTGCTTCAGCCGCGCCCCGATCTGCTCGTCACCGGCGACGGCCGTCATATCGCCGCCGCGCTTCCCGGTGGCGGCTATGCGCTGCTGCGCGATCGCGCGGGCGACTATATTCGCGAGACAATGGCGGAGGCCGCGGGCATCGACACACCGCTCGCGACCCTCGCCGATCTCGATCATGTCGAATGCAACCGCGACTTTTGCCGTCGGAACCATGGCAAAGGCGCGGCGCATCGGGTCATCCTCGCCTCGCGCGGGCGCGACCGGATCGAGGGCACCGACATGGCAGCGGCGTGCGCCGCTGCCGACGTCGTGATCAGCGACCGCTGGCTACCACGCGAATGTGCCGGACGCTGGGTGACGATCGATCGCGACAGCCTCGCCGAAACCGGCGGGCTGGCGCTCTATCTCGGCGAAAGGCCTGAAGCGATCGCCGCGCTGAAGGCGGGCGACGCGCATCCGTGGCGGCTGCCGCAGCAGGTCAGTGGTAACGACGAAGCAGTCCCGACAGGCGGCCCTGCACAATAACGCGCTCGGCGGGATAGCGTTGTGGTTCATAGGCGCTGTTCGCGGGATCGAGGCGGATCATCTGGCCTTCGCGCCGGAAATATTTGAGCGTCGCGTCCTGCCCGTCGACGAGCGCGACGACGATGTCGCCTTCGCGTGCGGTGCTCGCCTTCTGGATCAGCGCATAGTCGCCGTCGAAAATGCCTGCCTCGACCATCGAGTCACCCGAAACTTCGAGCGCATAATGCTCGCCTGCGCCGAGCAGCGCGGCGGGAACGGCGAGATTGTTATGATCCTCGAACGCCTCGATCGGGACGCCGGCGGCAATCTTGCCGTGCAGCGGCACTTCGACGATGTCATTCGCCGCGATCGGCCGCATGGCGGGCGGGCTCTTGCGGAGCGGGACGATATTGTCGCGATCGTTGCGCACGGCGGGCTTCGCGGCTTCGGGCACCTTGAGAACCTCAAGCGCGCGGGCGCGGTTGGGCAGGCGGCGGAGAAAACCCCTTTCTTCCAAGGCACTTATCAGCCGATGTATGCCCGATTTCGACTTCAGGCCCAGCGCTTCCTTCATCTCCTCGAACGACGGCGAGATGCCGCTCGTGTCGAGACGTTCCTGGATGAAGTGAAGCAGCTCATGCTGCTTTGCGGTCAACATCGGTCGTTCTCCATGATGCCAGTTCCGGACATAGCGAGAACGATAGTGGAACAAAGCGGAACTTGTCAAGCGATGACAAGATAATCGGCCATCTCGCCAGCGCCGCGTGCCGGCGCGCCGATTTCGCGGATCAGCAGTGCGTTGGCCGAGGCGAGCGGAAGGGTGCGCCCGCTTTCCTGGCCGAGCATCGGCACGAGGTGGCCGTTTTCGAGCCGCGCGCGCAGATAATCGCGGCGCGCTCCGCCTTCGCCGAGCGGCGCGGCGAGCGGCGCCCGATATGCAATCGGCAGCGGCGCGCCCGCGCCGGCGAGGTGGCGGATGAGCGGCAGAAGGAAGAGCGTCGCGGTAACGAAAGCCGACGAGGGATTGCCGGGGAGGCCGAGCAGGATCGCGTCGCCGAGCCTTCCGGCGATCAGCGGCTTACCCGGCTTCATCGCGATCTTCCAGAAATCGAGCTGCCCGCCGGCGTCGCCCAGCGCGCTGCGGACATGGTCGTGATCGCCCACCGACGCGCCGCCGACAGTCACGATGACGTCGTGACGTCGCGCCAACTCCTTGAGAATGCTGGCAAGCGTCGCGCAGTCGTCGGGAACATGGTGGGGCAGGACGGGCCCCTCGACCTCGCCCGCGAGCATCGCGGCGAGCATGACGCCGTTGCTGTCGGGGATCTGGCCGGGTGCGAGCGGCCGTCCGGGCTGGACGAGTTCGTCGCCGGTCGTGACAAGTGCGACGCGTGGGCGGCGGCCGACAGCGAGTTGGCTGGTGCCGCTCATCGCCGCAGCGGCGATCGCGCCCGGCGTGAGGCGGGTGCCGGCGGGGAGGAGGCAGTCGCCCGCGGCAAAATCGGCGGCGCGCGCACGGATATGGCGACCGCGTACGCCGGGACCGTCGCTCGTCAGCCGCAGCGCGTCGCTGTCGCGCGCGACATCTTCCTGGACAATGACTGTATCGGCGCCGTCCGGAAGCATCGCGCCGGTGAAGACGCGCATGGCCTCGCCGGAAGCCACCGCCCGGTCGGGCGCCGCCCCGGCGGCGGTTTCTCCGACGATTGTCCATGGCCCCGGCAAATCGTCGAAGCGGATCGCATAACCGTCCATCGCCGATAGCGGCGCCACAGGCTGGTCGCGCAACGCGATGACGTCACTCGAAAGATACCGGCCAAGCGATTCGGAGAAAGCGATATTTTCGCTGTCGAGCGGTACGCGCAGTGCGAGCAGCCGCGCCTGCGCCTCCTCGACGGGCAGCAGGCCGCTCATTCGGCGCGCCAGTCGCCCGAGCGGCCGCCGCTCTTTTCGAGCAGGCGAATATCGCCGAGGATCATGGTGCGGTCGAGCGCCTTGGCCATATCGTAGAGAGTCAGGAGCGCGACCGAGGCGGCCGTCAGCGCCTCCATCTCCACGCCCGTGGAGCCGGTCGTTTGCGCGGCAGCCGTGACAGCGATGCCATTGTCCTCCCAGGCAAAATCGACGCCGACCTTGGTCAGGGCGAGCGGGTGGCAAAGCGGGATCAGCTCGGCAGTGCGCTTCGCGGCCATGATCCCGGCGAGGCGCGCGGTCGAGAGCACGTCGCCCTTGGGCGCATTGCCGCTACGGATCGCTGCGAGGGCTTTGGCGGACATTGTGATGCGCCCGCTCGCGACCGCGCGGCGCTGCGTTGCGGGCTTGGCGCCGACATCGACCATATGCGCGGCGCCGGTTTCGTCGAGGTGAGTCGGTTTGGGTGTCATGCGGCGGGAGCGAAGCAATGCAGGGCGTGAAAGGCAAGAGAGATCGCGGCTAGCGACCGTTTTGCTTCCATCTCCTTCACCCCGAAGCCATGGTCAGCCCTCAAGCAGCGCCTTGGTTGCCGCCGTAATATCCGTCTGGCGCATCAGGCTTTCGCCGACGAGAAAGGTTCTTACGCCGCTTTCCGCCAGCCTTTCGCAGTCGGCGTGGCTCGCGATGCCGCTCTCGCCGACGAGCAGCGTGCCGGATGGGACAAGCTTCGCGAGGCGCTCGGTGACGGCGAGATCGGTTTCGAAGGTGCGGAGGTCGCGATTGTTGACGCCGATCAGGCGCGAGCGGAGCCCGGCCAGCGCGCGATCGAGTTCGGCCTCGTC